>NZ_JAOCLC010000015.1:0-80517 GCF_029845105.1 Stenotrophomonas sp. GD03654
GGGCCGCTTCGCTCTTGTCACGCGCGCCGCGGAACTCCGATTCCTTCTCCCACGTCGGCCAGCGGCGGCTGTTGGCCAGCTCGGCGCCCAGGTCGTAGACCAGCAGGGTGTCGGCCGCGTGGCCGCTCGGGTCCCAGCTCGGGGTCCACGCATCGCAGGCCTGGTGGTAGCAGTCGGCGAAGTACTTCTCGCGCAGCGCGCGGCCGGCTTCAACTCCACCGTCCAGCTTGTCCAGGCCTGGGCCGATGGTGATCGCCGGTACGCCCAGGCGGGCGAAGGCGAAGTGGTCGGCGCGGTAGAAGAAACCGGCCTCCAGGTTCGGGTCCGGGCTGTAGCTGCGGCCGCGGGCCTTGGCCACGCGCTCCAGATCGCCTTCCAGCGACACCCGGCCCTTGCCCCACGAAGCGATGTCGCGGGTCGGGCCATCCGGGCTGAACATCTCGATGTTCAGCACCGCGGCGGTCTTGTCCAGCGGCGCCAGCGGATGCGCGGCGTAGTAGCTGGCGCCCAGCAGGCCCTTTTCTTCGGCGGTCAGTGCCACGAAGTACAGTGTGCGCTGCGGCTGCGGGCCGGCGGCGAACACGCGGCCCAGTTCCAGCACCGTGGCCACGCCGGTGGCGTTGTCGATCGCACCGCGGCGGATGCGGTCACCCTTGGCGTCGGCCTGGCCGATACCGAAGGCATCCCAGTGCGCGGAGAAGATCACCGCCTCGTCGCCATGTTCGCCGCCGGGCAGCTTGGCCACCACGTTGCGGGTCACCACCTGCTCGCGCTTGAGCGCGAAATCCACGCTCAGCTTCGCGTTGTCCAGTGCCACCGGGCGGAAGTCTGCACGCATCGCCTTGCGCTTCTCGGCATCGAAGTCGAGGCCGGCGTCGGCGAAGATCGCCTCGGCCAGCTCGCGCTGCATCCAGCCACGCAGCGGCGTGTGCTGCGCCATCGCCTCGGCCTGGCCGCGTTCGATGTCAAACAGCGGCGAGGTACCCGAGCTCTTCACGGTGGCCCAGCCATACGCGGCCGGCGCGGTCTCGTGCACGATCAGCACGCCCTCGGCGCCACGGCGCGCAGCTTCCTCGAACTTGTAGGTCCAGCGGCCGTAGTAGGTCACCGCCTTGCCGTCGAACGCACCCGGCGCATCAGCCTCGAAATCGGCGTCGTTGATCAGCACGACAGCGATCTTGCCGTGCAGGTCCACGTCCTTGTAGTCGTTCCACTGGCGTTCCGGCGCGTCGATGCCGTAGCCGACGAACACCAGCGGGGCATCCTTGATCTGCACGCGCTCGCGCGGCTGCAGGCTCTGCAGGGTCACGTCCACGCCGTTGGCCAGCGCACGCTTGCCACGCTTCAGCGACAGGCTGGCCTTGGCCGGTCCGTCCAGCTGCGCGCGCACCAGCGGCACCTGCTGCACCCAGCTGCCGTCCACGCCACCCGGCTGCAGGCCATAGCTGCGGAACTGCTCGATCAGGTACTGCACCGTGCGTTCTTCGCCTTCGGTCGCCGGCGCGCGGCCCTCGAATTCATCCGACGCCAGCACACGCACGTGGCGCGACAGTGCCTGCGGATCGATGCCGCCGCCGGGCAGGTCATTGGCCGCATGGGCCAGGCCCCCGACAAACAGGCAGGACGACAGCAGCAACACGCGCATCGGATTCACGGCAGTACCACGGCTAGCTTGGAAGTCACCAGAGTGTAACGTGGTCGTGACATCACGGCGCAGCCTGGGCCCACGTCCTCCACGCATGGCGTGGATCTACCTGCTGATGCGGTCCAGCCAGCACGCCAGGCCCTGTGCGTTGAGCTCGATGTCCATCGCCAGCACCGCAGTCACCGCCGCATCGTCCAGCGCACAGCCATGCAGCTGTGCGCGTTCCAGGTACAGCGCCTGCAGTGCGGCCAACAGGCAGCGGTGGCGGTCCGGCCGGCCATCGCACTGGCGGCCGATGGCAGCCATTGCATCGATCTGCTCGAACAGGTCGTCGGCCAGTTTCTCCACCTGTTCCACACGACCGTAGTGGGTCAGGTACATCGCCTGCGGGCCGTAGCCCAGCATGCGCCGGATCGAGGCCTTCATCGCTTCCGGATCGAACTGCACCGGCGACGAGGTCGGGAAGATGAAAGCACCCTGCGCACTGTCCAGCTCGCGGTAGGAGATGCCGAAGGTATCGCCGGTGAACCAGCTGCGGCTGCGCGCATCCCACACGCAGTAGTGGTGCAGCGCGTGGCCCGGCGTGTGCAGCAGGACCAGCTCGCGGCCGGCCAGATCGATGCGGTAGCCGTCTTCGGCCACCACCACACGCTGCTCCGGAATCGCCTCGATGCGACCATAGCTGCGCGCGATCTCCTCGGCACCATAAACGGCGGTGGCACCGGCAATCAGCCGGGTCGGATCGATCATGTGCGGCGCGCCGCGCGGGTGCAGCACCGCCTTTGCGTTCGGCAGCTGCTGCATCAGCAGGCCGGCGCCGCCGGCGTGGTCCAGGTGCACGTGGGTCAGCAGCAGCCAGTCCACCGCCTCCACACCCAGGCCGGCGTCCGCCAGCGCCTGCAGCATGGCCGGCACTGACAGGCCTGTGCCGCAGTCCACGAAGGCCGCGCGGCCGTTTTCAACGATCAGATAGGCCGCGTCGAAGTCCGCACGCTGGAAGCCGGTATCGATGGTGTGGATGCTGGGGTCGGCGGTCATCGGCACGCACCTGGCAGGATCGGGAACAGACCCCCATGGTAGGCGCGCAGGTGGCCCGGGTTCGATGCGGCTTTGGTCGGGTAGTGCCGGCCGCTGGCCGGGTAGAGTCGACTGTCGCGCGCAGCGCGGGCTTCCAGAGAGCAGTCGACTAACAGTCGACTCTACCAAGGCAAGCGCAGGCCAACCAACCGCAGGTCCATCGGGTGCGCCAGGGCCAGGTTCAGCGCAATGCGAACCGCGGCCGCAACAGCAATGCCAGCACCAGCACTGCCAGGAACGCGCCGTAGGCATACAGCACCGCCAGCACCTGTGGCCAGATCGGGCCGGCGTCGGGCTGCACCACGCCGATGCGGTACCCCCACAGCATCGACACGATGCTCAGGGCGAAGGCCAGCACCAGGGTGGTGGTATCGAACAGGCGCCGCCGCGCGGTGCGCGGCTGGCGCGGGAACAGCCAGTACAGGCTGCCCAGCAGCAGGAACCAGGGCAGGAACAGCAGCAGCGACAACCAAGCCATTGCAGACTCCATGTCATCGCGCCGGAGGCGCGCGGACATCATGCCATGGGCGCTGTGCCGCGGTCGTGCCGGCGGGGTGCTTCCCTGTAGAGCCGAGCCTATGCTCGGCTGGGTAGCAAAGCAGCCGAGCATGGGCTCGGCTCTACAGAGGCGTAGCAAAGTCGAGCATGGCTCGACTCTACAAAGGGCAGGCAGACCCTGCGATCAGGTCCCTTCGCGCAGCGCGGCCAAGGCCGTCAGCACGGCGTCCACCTCGGCCTCCAGCTTGAACAGCTCGCTCTGCAGCTGGTCGCCCTGCTCGGCCTGCTTGATCACGGCAATCAACTGCCCCGCATCGCGCGGCGAATCGAAGCCTTCGCTCTGGATCAGCAGCGTGCCGTCACCGGCGGTCAGCTTGAAGTAGAAGCGGCCGTCCTTTTCGCGGTACTGCTTGAACAGCGGCGGTGCCACGCGGGCAACGCCGGCGTCCTCGCTGGCGATGTCGCCGGCGGTGGACAGGTCACGCAGGCCCACGGCATGGCGCAGCTCTTCCAGCAGCGGTACTGCCAGCTGCTCGCGCAGCTGCTGGCCACGGCGCTTGAGCAGCGCTTCGATCTTCTCCGGCTCGGCCATCAGCGCGTTGTAGCGCTCGCGCAGCGGCGACAGCTCGCTGTCGATGCGCTCGAACAGCTGCTGCTTGGCATCACCCCAGCTGATGCCGGCAGCGAAGGCCTTGGCGAATTCGGCGGTCTGTTCCGGGGTGGCGAAGGCCTGGTACATCTGGAACAGCGCCGAGCCCTCGGTGTCCTTCGGCTCGCCAGGTGCGCGCGAGTCGGTCAGGATCGAGAACACCAGCTTCTTCAGCTCCTCGCGCGGCACGAACAGCGGAATGGTGTTGTGGTAGCTCTTGCTCATCTTGCGGCCATCCAGGCCCGCCAGCGTCGCCACCTGCTCGTCGATCACCACGTCCGGCAGCGGGAAGTACTCCTTGCCGTACACGTGGTTGAAGCGCTGGGCGAAATCGCGCGCCATCTCGATGTGCTGGATCTGGTCACGACCCACCGGTACCTGATTGGCCTTGAAGATCAGGATATCGGCGGCCATCAGCACCGGGTACATGAACAGGCCGGCGCTGACGCCTGCGTCCTCGTCCACGCCTTCCTCGCGGTTCTTGTCCACCGCCGCCTTGTAGGCGTGCGCGCGGTTGAGGATGCCCTTGCTGGCGATGGCGGTCAGGAACCACATCAGCTCGGTGGTCTCGCGGATGTCGCTCTGCCGGTAGAACCACACGTGTTCCGGGTCCAGGCCGCAGGCCAGCCAGCTGGCCGCGATCTCCAGGGTCGCGCGCTGGGTGCGCTGCGGGTCCTGCGACTTGATCAGGCTGTGCAGGTCGGCCAGGAAGAAGAAGCTCTCGATCCCCGGCGCGCGGCTGGCAGCGATGGCCGGACGGATGGCGCCAACGTAGTTGCCCAGGTGGGGCGTGCCGGAGGGGGTGATGCCGGTAAGGACTCGGGTCGTCATGACTGCGTGGGGTAACCTTCGATGAACGGGGCCAGTTTACCTTGCACGCCATCAACCCCGTCAGGGCCTGCGGCGCGTTCATTCACGCAACCCCGCTGGAGACGCCCGATGAAACGCCTGCTGCCCCTGCTGCTGATCCTGCCCCTGGCCGGCTTCCGCCCCGCCCCGATGCCGCCGCCGGTGTACGAGGGCGGCCCCGTGCGCATGGCCCTGGTCGACCGCGACCGCGGTACCGAACTGCGCAGCTACCCCGCCGAGGGCCAGCGCTGGGTGGCCGGCGAGCGCGGCCACCGCTACGCCGTGCGCCTGTACAACGACAGCCCGCGCCGGGTGCTGGTGGTGCTGTCGGTGGACGGCGTCAACGCCATCTCCGGCGAGGATGCCGATCCCTCGCAGACCGGCTACGTGCTCAACCCCGGCCAGCGCGCCGACATCACCGGCTGGCGCAAGAGCCAGGACGAAGTGGCGCAGTTCGTGTTCAGCAGCCCCAGCGGCAGCTATGCCAGCCGCACCGGCCGCCCGGACAACATCGGCGTGGTCGGTGTTGCGGTGTTCGAGGAAGCGCGGCGCTGGCGCCCGGAGCCGATCCTGCGCCGTAGCCTGCCGCTGCCGGCACCGGCCGCACAGGCCGAAGCGGCGGCCGATGCCAGCGCCAGCAACAGCCGCATCGAGGGCTACGCCAGCAAGTCGCAGGCGCCAGCGCTGGGCACCGGCCACGGCGCACGCGAGCAGTCTTCGGTACGCGATACCGACTTCGAACGCGCCAGCCGCAGCCCGGCGCAGGTCCTGCAGCTGCGCTACGACAGCGCCCGCAACCTGCGCGCGCGCGGCATCCTGATGGATTCGCCCTCACGCCTGCCGCGCGAACCGCAGGCGTTCCCGAACCGCTACGTGCCGGACCCGCCGGCGCGCTGATCGCCTGCCCAGACAGCGCAACGCCCGCAACCTCTCGGTGCGGGCGTTGTGCTGTGGGGGAAACCGTAGCGCTTACTTGTAGTCCGGGTAGTCCTTGCTCACCGCATCCTGGAACTCACGGACTTCCTTCTCAGCGCGGTCCTTGGCCCAGCCATAACGTTCCTGCAGGCGACCGGCCAGATACTCGGCATTGCCTTCGGCCACATCGAAGTCGTCGTTGGTCAGATCGCCCCACTTGGCCTGGGCCTTGCCCTTCAGCTGCGACCACTTGCCGGAAATGATGTCTTTGTTCATTACTGGGAGTCCTTGGTTGCAACGGCGTTCTTACCGTGGCTCCAGCTTCGCGCAACGGCTGTTGACTAACGGTCAACCGGCCATGAAATAGACGCTCACCTGCTTGAATGGTTCACTCCGCTTAGACAGTCATGCGGTGAAACGCGCGCAAAAAAAGGCCGGGGAAATCCCCGGCCTTTTTCTCTTTCCGTTCCGTGCAGGGCTCAACGGCCCTTCGCGGTGTCCTCGACCTTCTCGCCCGCCTTCTGCACGTCCTTGCCGGCACCGGCAATGGTGTTGCAACCGGCCAGCAGGGCCACCGAGAACATCGACAACAGCATCAGGGCAACTACGCGCTTCATGGGCTTCTCCTTGGGTTCACCGCTACACCGCTTCATTCGCGGATGGGATTCTTTCGCTCGGCGGGAGGGCACCGATGCCCACTGCCGCCGCGTGAAGTGCAATCTGGCGGCAGGGGCGTGGAGCGGGTGTGAACGGATCACAGATCCGTTCAGGCCGAGCCGTCAATCGCGCATCAGGGTGGACTTGCCGAACAGGCTTTCGACCAGGTCCACGGCCAGTTCGGCGGTGGCATTCTGCTTGTCCAGCAAGGGGTTGAGCTCGACGATGTCCAGCGACCCCATGCGCCCGGTGTCGGCAATCATCTCCATCACCAGCTGCGCCTCGCGGTAGTTCACCCCGCCCGGCACGGTGGTGCCCACGCCCGGTGCGATGCTCGGGTCCAGGAAGTCGACATCGAAGCTGACATGCAGGTGGGTGTTCTCATCGATACCGGCCAGCGCCGCTTCCACCGCGCGCTTCATGCCGTTCTCGTCGATGTAGCGCATGTCATAGACATCCACCTTGTGAGTCTTGATCAGGCGCTTCTCTTCCGGGTCCACCGAGCGGATGCCGATCTGGTGCATCTGAGCCGGGGTGATCGCCGGTGCGCTGCCACCCAGCTGGGTCAACGCGTCCGGGCCGAGGCCGCACAGGCAGGCCACCGGCATGCCGTGGATGTTGCCGGACGGGGTGACATCACTGGTGTTGAAATCGGAATGCGCATCCAGCCACAGCACGCGCAGGGTCTTGCCCTGCTCGCGGCACCAGCGCGCCACCGCGGTGATCGAACCGATGCCCAGGCAGTGGTCGCCACCGAGCATGATCGGCATGCGGCCGGCCTGCAGTTCGGCATAACTGGCTTCCATCAGCGCATGGTTCCACGCCACCACTTCATCCAGGTGGCGGTAGCCTTCCACCGGCGCGGTCCACGGGTTGCGCGGACCATCCAGGTTGCCCAGGTCGCGCACGTCCACCCCACGTGCTTCCAGCGCCTCCGGCAGCCCAGCCACGCGCAGCGCTTCCGGCCCCAGCCGGGCACCGCGATGGCCTGCACCCACGTCGGTGGGAACGCCAATCAGGGATACGGAGATGGGATGGGCCATGGGTGCCTCCTGCGCGGAAAAAGAAGCACAGTCTAGCCAGAGCTGTGTGACACCACTCGCGGCGGTGCAGCAGGGCATTGGCATGGCATGATGCCGCGCGGACCCAACCGCCCTTCATGGAAGATTGCGATGTCGCCCTTCATCAATACCGCCTGGCCACGCTTTTTCACCGTAGCGCTGCCGATCGCCGTTTTTGCGGTTTTTTTGAGCAACTCGATCGATGCGTCGCCGAACGACTGGCTGATGCAGGCGATGCTGCTGCTGACGCCAGTCTCGTTTCTGCTGTTCCTCGGGTTGGGGTGGCAGCGCCTGCGCAAGGCACACGCTGAATACCCGATCCTGAAAAGCGAACTGCACCGCATGCTGGAGGCATTGATCGGCAACGTGAAGGTGGCCGCGCTGTGGTTCGGCCTGACCGTCGTCGGCATGTTCGCCCTGATGCTGGCGTGGGTGTTGCTGCGGAAGACAGGCGCCTGACGCCGCGTCCCTACCCGCGAACTCAACCGCCGCGGCGACGAACCGGCGTCAGGCTCTGCACCTGGCCGTTGTTGCGCATCATGCACAGGAAGCGGCCATCGGGGTAATCGATGATCAGTTCCTGGTAGTCGCTACCCACCGGCATCTGGGTCACCAGCGTGCCCTGCGCGCCCTTGCGCATGTTGCAGGAACCCAGCGCGGTATCGCCTGCCGGCGCGGGGGTGACCACCGAGGACACATTGCGGAACACCGCGCGGCAGCCACCGTTGACCCACACCGAATGCCGCGCCAGCCCCCAGTTCTTTCCTTCCTCGCAGCGGGTACGGCTGAGCTGGCGCACGATTTCCACGTTGCCACGGGTATTCAGATCGCACGACACCTGCTGCTGGCCGGTGGATTCGCAGGTGACTTCGCGCGGTAGCGCGGCATCCCCGGCGGCAGCATCGCGAGGGCGGGCGCTGTTTGCGGCGGGCGCAGGCGCACCACTGCTACTGACCTGGCAGATGCCATTGGCGCCGCCACGGCCGGTGTAGCTGATCTGCGGCGTGCCGTCATCGCTGCGGCTGATCGACAACGTGATACCACTGTTGGCATCGCGTGCTTCGAAATAGCGGTCGTTGAAGCGCTTCAGCGTGGCCTCGCGGCCCTGCACGTAGACCGGCCCGCCATCGTCGGCGTGAACATCGATGCCGCCCGGGCAGCTGGCGTTGAAGAACGGTACCGCAGCCATGGCCGGGGCCACGAAAGCGGTGGATACCAGTGCGACGGTGAGCGACAGGGCGTGGCGACGCATGTGCGGATCCCGAAGGGGCCCAGGTGGGCGTGTAGCGGCAGTATGCGGTGGGCGCTGCGGGCGGTCCGTGAGGAATATCAAGATCCGGATAGCGCGCGTGGGGATTCACGTCTGGTATCGTTGCCTTGGTGCCTTACCGAGGCTGTTAAGCCAGCTTTACGTCGCACGCTACTGTAAGCCGTGCGGCATCAGTGGCGCGGCCCGGATGGCCGATGATGACGGCGCTGCGCGATATGTCGCTTCTGGCATTGCGATGCTCGAAACGGGCCAAACGCGATAATTCATTTTTCCTTTCAGATCACCCGATGCCATCGAAACAAACGACTGGCAGGCGGGGATTTCGCGTGCGCATGATGAATCGCCACCTGCAAAGGTGGTCGGGACTTCCAAGCCCGTGTTGTCAACGATGTATACGCTTGCCAGCCGGCGTCGTCCTTTCAGGGGCGGCGCCGGCTGGCAATCCGTTAGCCGATCGACGGCGGGCGGTGCGTGGGGGCCTCGTGCCCGCCGATTCGTTGACCCGGTCTTGGAAGCCACGCATCGCCCGCCACCCTCTTCGGGTGGCACCTCTGTTGCCGACGAGGACGCCCGCATGCCCAAGACCCATCACCCGTACCTGACCGCCACCCTTGGCGAGGCCGCGCTGCGCCTGCCACCCGAACTGGCGCAGCCGTTGGAAGCCGCTTTCGCCGCCGCCAACGAGGCGCCCGCGCCGATCAACCTGCCCGGCTGCCTGCAGCGCATCCAGGCCGGTGACGCCGCCGATGGACAGCCGTGGACGGGACCCGACAGCACACACGGTCAGGCCGTGGCCGCCGCACGCCGGGATCGCGCCGCGGTTGGCCTGGTGTCGCTGCTGGAGCTGTATCACGCCGCCGAGCGCGTGCGTGTGGATGGGGATGAGAAGGACGATATCGGCGACGGTGTGCGCGAGGGGCTGATGCTGGCCTGCCGGGGGCTGGCGGAGTATGTGGCGTTGCAGGTGGGTGGGGCTCAATAGTGCAGAACATTGAGATCCCCAATGCACAGTTTCACAACGTCACTGCGCCGGCTATCGAATCAAGAAGAGCCGCAGCTGGAATGAGCACACCCTATCCAAACCTGAAGCCTGTTCTCGTTGAGCTTCGGCTGGACGAAGTGGATTCGCGCGGCGGCGCCGTTGCCGAGATGATCGCCTCCACCGCGCGCCCCATGGCGCTTTCGATAAGCCCTGAACTTATGTGGTACGGCTTCGTCTTGAATGACCGCGGCATCACCCGGATCACGCCAGGAACGCGGGCACACTGCACGATCTCATTCATCAACCACGACGGTGCGAAAGAGGTATTCCCCTGTGGCAGGGTGGCCGCCTTCGGAGACGGATCATCGACAAAGGGGTTGATCCGCATCATCCGGTTTGATTGAACCTGTTCGCGCCGAATGCCTTGATCTGGCAACGGCAGACGCGTGATGCATCAATGCGCCGCGTGGCACACAAGCTGCATCGAGCCAGAATGGCCAAACGACTCCTCCTTTGCCGCGTCATTGAGTTGACTCACCGGCTTGGGACGAAAAAACCGCCGAAAGGCGGTTTTTTCATGCTTTTCCGTGCGCTTTACATCCAGCGACGTGCCAACGCATCAAGGTCCGCACGTACGCTCACGCAGCGCTGGCATGCAGGCGCACACCCAGGGCACGGGTCACCTTCAGGATGGTCGCGAAATCCGGGCTGCGCTCGCCCGACAGTGCGCGATACAGACTCTCGCGCGACAAGCCCGCCGCACGCGCAACCTTGCTCATGCCCTGAGTGCGGGCAATATCGCCGAGCGCCTTGCCGATGAATGCAGAATCGCCGTCGCTTTCTTCGATGCAGGCTTCGAGATAGGCGGCCATTTCCTTCGGCGTTCGAAGGTGCTCGGCCACATCAAATGCTTTGAGTTCGACTTTTCTCTTGATGGCCATGATGGGACACCTCCGGAACTTCGGTATTGAGTCGTTTCGCGGACAGCCAGTTCGATGCTCACAGGGCGCGCGCCATTTCCCTCGCCTTCTCTATATCGCGCTGCTGTGAACCCTTGTCGCCTCCGACCAGAAAATTTCCCTTCAGCTTCGTTGAGTGTAGCCTACAGGCTACACTTTCCAACATCGCGTGCGGGAGTATCCCATCGTCAGGAATGCGCACAGGAAGCGGTAGGCCCGCCAATAACTAGCAGTGTCAATGAACGCCGTGTAGGGTCAGGGATTAGCGCTGCTACGGGCAATGCAGAAGAGGCATTCCATAACCCGACGGTTCTCGCGCCGGAACCAACATTGTGTCCGGGCTCCCCGGTGAACCCGTGCGGCTCGATTCGGTCCGGGCTGCTCAGTATCAAGTCGCGCAGCCCCGGACTCGATGCGGGCCACCGGTGAGCTCGTTGCAGCTACCTGCTACAGATGTACGGGTGAATCTCAAATGACAGCGAGCGCGTGGAATCAGCAGCAATGGCCGCAGCGTCGCCGAAGGCTGCGTAAGGCAGGACGCCGCGCACGGATTGGCCTGACTCCACACGCACTTCGCCGCATCCACCAGGGCAATACGCACTACCCGTGGCTAGCAGTTCCTGGGGACCGGTAGATGTGTTGAGTGTTGCGCCGTCGAAACCCAGTGGCAGACCGGCTTCGGCCGGCCAGGCTTCCTTGGACAGACACAGCGGTTCGGCCGCCTTAGAAGTCAGGGTGAGGACGAAGTGTTGCTGGGTTGGGTTGTCCGCTATCTCCAAGGCGAAGTCGGTAGGCGGCGCCCAGCGGATGGATGCCGACGACGCGCAAGCGGTGAGCGCCGCCAATGTCAGCAGAGACAGGCCGCGATTCACCGCGCCTGATCCATCAACTGATCGGGGTTAATCAATCGCTGCTGCCCTGGCAGCGTCTTGAAGATTTCCTGCTGCTGCGGCGTACCGAACTTGTAGGCCGGAATACCGTTCATCCGCTGATCCTTGTAGCCCAGCACCGCATGTCCGGTTTCGTGACCAGCGCCCCAAGCAAGCGTGGACGGGCTGTTGAAGCCGGGGTGAGAAATGTTCACCAACACCTGCGCGGGTCCGGATGTCGGCACACCAGCCAAAGTGTCAGCACCGACGCTAGGGTAAGCCGCAGCCAGAGCCTGGCCAGTCATCGCATTCGCAGGAATTGCACCGGAGCCAGTGTCGCGGAGGGCTGCGGCCATCGAGCCCATGTCGGCTGCGGCCTTGGCCATATTCTCCGGTGTGGCAGTACCGGCGCCGAAGTTGCGTTCAAACGACTTCTCGGCGCGCTGAAGTGCCTTGCCCCCTTCGGTCAGTGCGCCGTTGATCTTGCCCGCCGCCTTCTCCAAGCTGCCGGCGGCGCTCTGCTGGGCGCGGTCGAACTGCTTCCACTGCTTGTCCGTCCAGCCGGTGCCGCGCGACAAGCGTCCGTCTGGGTCGGTGAAGCGGTAGGGATTGTTGTTCCCATACCAGTAGCGGTTGTAGTTGGCGCCCGTATTCGGGTCGGCCTGGACGGGGTCTGTTGAAACGAACCGCGCCGACGCGTTGAAGGCGATGGCGCACAGCGCCACGGTCAACAGTCCTGGAATGGTAATGCGCATCACTGCTCCCTTTTCGCGCGTTCACGCTGGATGGATTGTAGGTAGCTGGCTTCCTGCTCCGGCGTTTTTTGCGTCCAGCCGAGGGATTCGGCCTTGGCGAACCACGCCAGGTTCTCGTTGCTCAAGCGGCGGTAATCCTCGTGAAGCTCAGGAGGCACGTCCGCCGGGTTGGGATACTTCGCTTTGTAGCGCTGCTGAATCTGGAGATAGTAGGCGTTCGCCTTCCAAATCATCGCCACCGAGTCTTTAGGGTTTGCTGCCAGCGCCAAGTCGGCCACCGCCATCAATGATTCGGCATCTTTTTTGGCGCCGTAGTGCTCCATCAACGAACTGGCGATGACGCCCATGGCCTCGTGGGGCAGCAGCGGACGCAGGTAAAGCCCGTTATCCATCGCCTGCTCGGTGATGCCTGTTTCGCGTTCGTAGCTGGAATCCCATTTGAAGCCTCCGGCGGTGGCCTCCACGTTCACCCACGCCTGCTGCTCGTCGTCGGCGAACTTCACGAGCACATGGTTGGGCGCGGTGGCCAACGCGATAGGCAAGCCCAGCCTCTGGCCCAGGATTGCAAAGAGAATGGGCATTGAAACGCAGTTGCCCTTGCGCGAGGCCAAGTAGGTGGCCAACTGCTTGTTCTTCGGGTTCTTGCCCAGCGGGTCCGACAGGTCGTAGGTGAAAGGCTTGCCTTGGTTCCACTCGCCCGGCACGTAGAGCGTCTTGAGCAAGGCGTCGAGAACCTGGCGCGCCGTCGGGTTGGCGGGCACGTTGCCGCGCACAGCGCGTTCCCATTGGTCGAGTTGCCGGCGCACGGCCGCGGTGTCGGTGGACGGGTCGATGATTCGGTCCACCTCCAACTTGGAGGCGGTGTAATCGACACGATCATCGGGGAGTTGAAACTGGGCGCGCAACGGCGAGAGGTCAGAGGCGGCCAACGAAAACGGGGCCAAGGACGAATAACCACGCGCCCCAAGCCCATTCGATCCATCGGCGGCTTGCCCGTCTCCCCATTGCAACCTTCTTCCCCTACTTGCTGATGATCCTAGGCCCTGTCAACTGCCACTGTCCAGTTGCTCCCCCTAAACCTACAGGCAGGCGCCCGACCAAGCGTCGGCGACGTTGTCCCGCCCCTCGAGGATGACCCTTCCGTCGCCGAACACGAAGCGCCGGAAGCCCGTGTACCCACCGAAGTCGTTCTTGGCGTTGACCCGGCCGCAGGCGACCACGCCGAACTCCTCGGTGTAGTTGGCGCGCACGTCCTTGAACTGCGCGGAGTCCGGGTCCTTCAGCTCGCGCCTGACGGCGCGCTCGGCCGCGACAATGGTCTCCGCGCCGAACCACTTCTCCTGCTGCGCCTTCTTCTCGGCCGCCGACATGGGGCGCTCCGGCTCGGGCTGCGGTGCCGCAGGCTCCTGCGCCTGCTTAGGCAGTGCCGCTGCCGCAGTTGCCGGTGCAGCGGCAGGCACGGGCTCGCTGCGTGGCACCAGCTTCGACCCAATCCAGGCTAGGGCCACTAGAACGACCAGAAGAATCCCTATCCGCTTCATGCACTCCCCCTGAGCAAACGCTAGTAAATAGTCTATTTTGGACTATTCCAATACGGACTCTAGCGTGCGGTGACCCGCCTGTCACCGCGCGATGGCCCAATCGACCCACAACTCCGACTACCAGCTACTGCTGACCGTCCTGAAGGCGGCCCGCAAGCGGGCTGGCGTGTCGCAGGTTGATCTGGCCGAACGGCTGGGGAACACGCAGACCTTCGTGTCCAAGTGCGAGCGCGGGGAGCGGCGCATCGACGCCGTGGAGCTGGTGGAGTTCGCCGAAGCGCTCGGCGTAAGGCCGCTCGGGCTGCTGGGCGAGTACCTGGAGCAGCGCGCGGCCAGGCTGCAGCCGAAGTCCAGAAAGAGCAGCGCAAAGCGGCGCTGACTACGAGAGATGGTGCCGCTTGTCCGAATCGAACGGACGACCTACTGATTACAAATCAGTTGCTCTACCGACTGAGCTAAAGCGGCGATGTCGTACTTCTCTTGCTCAAACCGTGTTCGGCTTGCCCCGCAGTTTACGCGCTGGCGAGCCTAAAGCCTTGCCGCGCTTAGCCTTCCGGCCGGTCACCACAACAACCGCGTCCGAGTTACAAGACAGTTGCTCTACCAACTGAGCTAAAGCGGCATGGGTGGTTCACCGGCGGCAGCGCCGCGGTCTGGGAATTCTAGCGCAACCTTGCGCATTCCAGCGACCGGCTCTGTGCCGCGCCGCTGCGCTGCTGGGCCTGGGCCGGCTGCGTGCCTGCCGCCAGCTGCCCTTCCAGCCACCACTGGCCGGCGTCGCCGCTGGCGATCAGGCGCGGCTGGAAGCCGGCGGCCTGCACCGCCGCCATGCGCCGCTCGGCGCCTTCGCGGTTGCGGTACTGGCCCAGCGCCACGGCGTTGGCCTCCTCGCCCTGGCTGATGATGTAGTAGTCGCTCAGGCCGGCGGCGACGATGCGCTTCACGGTGGCCTGCGCTTCGTCACGGTTGGCGGCGGCCGGCAGCATCACCCGGTAGCGGGCGCTGCCGCTGGCAGCGGGCTGTTCGCGCAGGCGCACCTGGCTGAGCACAGCGCCGGCCTTGCCCTGCGCGCTGGTCGCGGCGGCACGGTCTGCGAACGGGCCCAGCGCGACGCAGCGCGGCGGCTCGGCGGCCGCGGGCGGGGTTGCGGGCTTCTCCGGTGCCGGAACGGGTGCAGACGGTGCTACCGGCTTGGCAGCGGCCGCAACCGGCGTAGCCTCAGCTACCTGCGGCTTGGGAATTTCCGGCTTGGCCGGCACAGCCGGCGCCGGCGTTGCAGCCACGGCTGTCTTCTCCGCCAGCTCGCGCTCCACCAACGGCGCGGTCGGCGCGGCGGCCGTGGCTTCGGCGGCCGCATTGGCATCCACGCCACCGGGCACCCAGCGCAGCTCGGCAACGCCGGCGGGTTGCGGCGGCGGCGCAGGCTTGTGCGGCGCATCGCGCAGCAGCCACCAGCAGGCGACGCCAAGATTGAGGATGGCCAGCACGACGATCAGGGCACGGGTCAGCATGCGCGGATACTAGCCTGCGGGCTGGTGCACCGCCCAGCGGGCGAGGCCATCCAGCACCAGCGAAGGGTGGTAGTCGGCGCCGGGCAGCAACGGCATCAGCGCCGGTGCGCCACCACCGTGCACCAGCAGCGACGGTGCCACGCCGAGCAGCGCATGCGCCTGCTGCGCGCTGCATTCGATCAGCGCCACGGCCGCACCATCGCAGCCGGAGGCCAGCGCGTCGGCGGTGTCGTTGGCGAACTCACTGTAGTCACCACCCGTGGCCGGCAGCTGCACGGCACGGGCGTGCAACGCTTCGCGCATGGTGGTGGGCGATGCTGAAATGCGGCCACCGTGGTGCTGGCCGTCGGCGTCGAGCAGATCGATCGTCAATGCGGTACCCACGCCCACCACCAGCACCGGGCGCTGTGCCTTTGCGGCAGCCAGCAGGGCCAGGAAGCGGTCGACGCCGAACTTTTCCGGCTTGGCATAGGCGATGCGGACGCCGGCGCATTCGGCGCTGGTACGCACCACGTGCACGTTTTCGAAGCGGCGCTGCAGCTGGTCCAGCATGGCGCTGGTCAGCGACGGTGCCGCCACGCTGGCCACGAACGCGGTGGTGCCGCTGGGCAGGCTGTGCGGCGGCTGCCCGGCCATGCCTTCGGCGCCATGCGCCCAAGCCTGCACGTCACCGGCACGATCACCCTGCAACGGCGCGAACTTGAAGCGCGAGTTGCCGAGGTCGAACAACCAATCGCTCATGCCGCCCTCACGCTGACTTCGCCGGCGTGCAGCAGGCGTTCCTGGCCATCAATGCGCACGCGCAAGGCGCCGTCATCGGCCAGGCCGAGCGCGGTGCCATGCTGCCACTGCCCTTCCAGTTCCACCCGTACTTCGCGACCGGCCAGCATGTCGAACGCGGCATAGCGCGGCAGGAACGGCGCCAGGCCTTCGCGATCGAATTCTTCCAGCGCCGGCAGCAGGCGCGTCAGCACGGCGGCGACCACCACGTTGCGGTCCACCGGTTTGCCGGCCAGCGTGTCCAGGTCCACCCACGGCTGGGTGATCTGTTCGGCGAAAGACGGCGGCATGTGCGTGTTGATGCCGATGCCGATCACCGCGCGCGCCGGGCCGGCGTATTCGCCACCGCCTTCTGCGAGCAGGCCGACCAGCTTGCGCTTGCCATCGACAATCAGGTCATTCGGCCACTTCAGCTGCGCCTGGGTGTAGCCCAGGTCGTGCAGCGCTTCGGCCACGGCGATGCCGGCCACCAGGCTCAGCCCGGCCAGGCGGCCGAGGCCACCGGAGAACAGGCGCAGCACCGACAGGTAGATATGCGCGGCCAGCGGCGACGCCCACGTACGGCCGCGGCGGCCGCGGCCGCCGGTCTGGCGCTCGGCCAGCAGGACGCTGACCCCGCGCTGGGGCGCGCTGCAACGCAGCAATTCGGCGTTGGTCGAGTCCACCGTCCAAGCCACCTGCAGGTCGTGCAGCAGGGCCTGGACGTCGGCAGGCAGGCCGCCGCGGATCGCGTCCGGGTCCAGCAGATCGACCGGGCGGGTCAGGCCATACCCCTCGCCGGCGCGGCCCTCGATGTCCACACCAGCGGCCCTAAGTCCTTGAATACGCTTCCAAATGGCCGCCCGGGTCTGACCCAGCTCACGGGCCAGGGCGTCGCCGGACAGGCGACCGGCAGCGAGTTTGGCCAGCAATTGGCGATCGTCCACGGCAGCTTCCACGAAGTCAGAAAGGAATTATGCGGGAAAGCCGCCAGCGACGCCCGCCACGCTGGGTTCCGCAGGGGCTTCCAACGGGGCGGCGAGTTCGGGCTAGAATCGGGAACTCACCTTCCCTTAACGTGGATGTCGTCAATGCGCCGTTATGCCCATTGCCTGATCCTGCTGATGATGCCCTTCGCGGCGTCTGCGACAGCAGCGCTGGACGACAGCCGCGGCGCCTGCGTGTCGTCCAACGGTGATGCCGCCTCACAGCGCGCACCGACCGCGACCGCCTCGGCGGCCACCACCAAGCCGGCTGCGGTTCGCCCGGCCGCCAGCAGTGCCACCAGCACCGGCGGCGGCGGCAGCGACGACGACGTGCTGCAGCGCATCCGCGCGCCGAAGTGGCACAGCTACCTGCCGGGAATGTTCCGCTGATCAAGTCGTTGCTGCGGTGGCTGCGGCCTGCGCCGCGGCCGATTGACGATGCACTTTGGGAAGACGCCTGCCGCCGCGCGGCTTGGCTGCGCGGTCTGGACGACGAACGCCGCGCACGCCTGCGCGTGCTGGCCACGCGCTTCCTGCACGAGAAGACCATCACGCCGATCGGCGAGCTGCAGCTGCAGGCCGGCGATGGCGTGCTGCTGGCGGCGCTGTGCTGCCTGCCGCTGCTGGAGTTCGGCGAAGTGGGCCTGGAAGGCTGGTCGCAGCTGATCGTCTACCCCGATGCGTTCCGCGTGCACCGCAGCCACATGGATGCAGCCGGCGTACTGCACGAATGGGATGACGAACTGATTGGCGAGTCGTGGGACAGCGGTCCGTTGATCCTGTCCTGGGCCGATGTGCAGGCCGACCTGGCGACGCCGCACGAGGGCTACTGCGTGGCGGTGCACGAGATGGTGCACAAGCTGGATGCGCTGGATGGTGCGATGGACGGCACGCCACCACTGCCGCGCGAATGGCAGCGCGAATGGGCGGGCATTTTCCAGCGCGCCTACGACGCCTTCTGTGCACAGGTGGACGCAGGCGAGGAAACGTTGATCGATCCGTATGCGGCCGAAGCACCGGAAGAGTTCTTCGCGGTGGCCAGCGAGTATCACTTCTCGGCGCCGGATCTGCTGCAGCAGGCGTTGCCGGAAGTGGCCGCGCAGCTGCGGCGGTTCTATGGCGAGCCGCCGGCGATAATCGGCTGATTCACTACCGCAGCTTATGTAGAGCCGAGCCATGCTCGGCTGCTTTTTACGGAGCAGTCGAGCATGGCTCGACTCTACACAAGGCTACGGCCCCGGCGGCAAACGCACTTCGAAGCGGGCCCCGCCCAGTTCGCTGGAACGGCCGACGGTCAGTTCGCCGCGGTAGTCCTTGATCAGGTCCTGCACGATCGACAGGCCGATGCCGTGGCCCTGCACGCGCTCGTCGCCACGCACGCCACGCTGCAGCACCTTGCCGATGTCGTCCGGGGCAATGCCCGGGCCATCGTCGTCCACCGCCAGCAGCAGGCCGGCACGACGCGCGTTCGGTGCCGGCAGCGGCTGCGCGGTCAGCAACACGCGGCGGTTGGCCCACTTGAAGGCGTTTTCCAGCAGGTTGCCGAGCAGTTCCTGCAGGTCGCCCGGTTCGCCGTGGAAGCGCGCGGCCGGGTCGATGTCGAATTCGCACAGCACGCCCTTGGAGGCATAGACCTTTTCCAGGCCGCGCACGATCTCCTCGGCGTTGGATTCGATCGGCAGCGGCGCGGAGAACAGCTTGTGGCCCGACGACGCAGCACGTGCCAGCTGGTAGGAGACCAGGTTGTTCATGCGCTGCAGCTGCACGTCCAGCTCCTCGCGCAGGGCGCCATCGCCGGCACCGCTGTCCATCTGCGTGCGCAGCACGGCGATGGGCGTCTTCAGGCTGTGCGCCAGGTCGGCCAGGGTATTGCGCTGGCGCTCGAGGTTCTCGCGCTCGCTTTCAATGAAGGCGTTGATGCTGTCGGTCAGCGGCTCCAGCTCGCGCGGGTGGCGCTCGCTCATGCGCTCGGTTTCGCCGCGCTGCACCTTGGTCAGCTCGGTGATCACGCGACGCAGCGGCCGCAGGCTCCACTGCAGGATGACGGTCTGCAGCAGCAGCAGGATCAGGCCGATGCCACCCAGGTAGAACCAGACCCGGCTGCGGAACACCCGCAGCTGCGCACCCAGCGCGCGCGAGTCTTCCATCACATAGATGGTGTACGGGAATTCGGTGGCGGGATCGGCGTCGGCATCCCACACCAGGCCCAGGCCATAGCGATACACCGAGCCCTGGCTGCCATCGATCTGGATCATCGGCAGCGGACCTTCGAACACTTCCTGGCGCGGTGCCAGCAGGCCGCCGCCGACGGTGGGCAGCATCGGGCCTTCGGCGGACATCGAATTGCCCTTGCCGTGCGGCATCACTACCTGCAGGTACAGGCCACTGCCCGGCACGTCGAAGCGCGAATCCGGCGGCTGCTCGCGGATGTACAGCGAGCGGTCGCGGGTGAAGTCGATGCCGGCCGCGTAGGCGGTGGCGTAGTTCTTCAGGCGCTCACGCAGGTTCGCCTTCGCCGTATCGGCGAAGGCGGCGTCGAGCGCGTAACCGGCCAGCGCCAGGAACGCGACCAGGCCCACGGACGCGGCGAACATCTGGCGCGCCTGCAGTGAGCGCGGCCGCCAGCGTCGGAAGAACCACAGACGGCCGGACATCGTGTAATCGCCAGGGTGAGCCGGCTCAGCCCTCGTTGCGCGGGATCGCGAAACGGTAGCCGCGGCCGCGCACGGTCTCGATCGGCTTCAGCTCGCCATCCGGGTCCAGCTTCTTGCGCAGGCGGCCGATGAAGACCTCCAGCACGTTCGAGTCGCGGTCGAAGTCCTGCTGGTAGATGTGCTCGGTGAGGTCGGCCTTGGAGACCAGCTCACCGGCATGCATCATCAGGTACTCCAGCACCTTGTACTCGTAGCTGGTCAGGTCGACATTGCTGCCGGCGACGCTGACGGTCTGCGCAGCCAGGTCCAGGGCAACCGGGCCGCATTCCAGCGTCGGCTTGCTCCAGCCAGCGGCGCGGCGCAGCAGCGCGTTGACGCGGGCCAGCAGCTCTTCGACGTGGAACGGCTTGACCAGGTAGTCGTCGGCGCCCTGCTTCAGGCCCTCGACCTTGTCCTGCCAGCTCGAACGCGCGGTCAGGATCAGCACCGGGAACTTCTTGCCTTCATCACGCAGGGCCTTGATCAGCTCCATGCCCGACATCTTGGGCAGGCCGAGGTCGATGATGCCGACATCGAACGGGACTTCGCGCCCCATGTAGAGGCCTTCCTCGCCGTCCTGCGCAGCATCGACGGCAAAGCCTTCGCGCTTGAGCCGGGCTGCCAGGGTCTCACGCAGCGGGGCTTCGTCTTCGACCAGAAGGATACGCATGAACTCTCCCTAGTGTCCTGGGTGTGGCCCGGAGGCCTGTGGGGTACGGGTTGATAACAGCGACTATCCCTGTTCAGGGGTTATCGCCGCGTAGTGATGACATATCCGACCGCGGCGTGCGCGGCTGTGAACGCGACGGGGCGGGGTCGTCCATGTAGCGGACCCGGCCCCGATCGTCCATGTACTTCACCCGGTTGATGTCACGACCGTCGAACGGAACGCGCTCGGCGCCGAGGATGTGGCCACCGGTGCTGCGCTGCACGCGGCGCACGGCATCGGACAGCGAACGTTCGTCGCCGCGGTTGCCGCGCTCGCCCCGCTCCATCATCTCTGCACGCCCCTGATCGCCACGCGGCGGCTGTTGCGCCAGCGCCGATGACACCGGCACAGCCGACAGCACCACGCAGGTGGCCAGGGCAATGCGGCAATGGAAGGGAGCGGAAGACATCGATGCGATCCTAGCCGAGCACGGCGATTCGTTCAAAAGTCGTAAATCCGGGTGCCGGGTTCGGGGCCCGGTGTTTTACAAATCCTTTGCAAATTCTTGGTTTGGGGCAGTGAATCCGGTCTGAACTTTTCCGGTCCAACGTCCGGGTTGTTCAGCTAAGTGAACATTCGGGACGAATCGCCGCTGCTTGTCAAGTCAGGAATGTGACTGCGGTCACGCTGCGGCGCGATCAGCTTCGCGTTCGGTGACCGCCAGGGCCTGTTCGACCAGGCTCCAGTCGGCGCCCGGGCGGTGTGCGCCCTCGCTCAGCACCTGACGGAATGCGCGGCCGCCGGGCTGGCCGTGGAACAGGCCGAGCAGGTGGCGGGTGATGTGCTTCAGCGCCAGGCCTTCGCCCAGACGCGCCTCGATGTAGGGGCGCAGCGCGCGCAGCAGGTCACCACGGGCCTGCAGCGGGGCGCCGGTGTGCAGCGCCTCCAGCTGATGCAGCAGGTAGGGGTCGTGGTAGGCCGCGCGGCCCAGCATCACGCCATCGACGTGCGCAGCCTGCGCCTGTACCGCTTCGATGCTGGCCAGGCCACCGTTGATCACCACCGGCAGCGCCGGACGCTCCTGCTTGAGGCGGTAGGCCCAGTCGTACTTCAGCGGCGGAACCTCGCGGTTCTCCTTCGGCGAAAGGCCCTTCAGCCACGCGTTGCGCGCGTGCACTACCACCATTGCCGCACCGGCGACAACCTGGCGGTCGACGAAGGCGGCAAACACGTCGTAGTCGTTGTCCTCGTCCACGCCCAGGCGGCACTTCACCGTCACCGGGATATCCACCGCATCGACCATGGCCGCCACGCACTCGGCCACCAGCACCGGCTCGCGCATCAGGCAGGCGCCGAAACGGCCAGCCTGCACGCGGTCGGACGGGCAGCCGCAGTTGAGGTTGACCTCGTCGTAACCCCACTCGGCGGCGATGCGCGCGGCCTGTGCCAGCAGCGCCGGATCGCTGCCACCGAGCTGCAGCGCCAGCGGCTGTTCGCTGGCATCGAAGCCGAGCAGGCGCTCGCGATCGCCATGGATGACCGCATTGGCGTGCACCATTTCCGTGTACAGGCGTGCGCCCGGCGCCAGCACGCGATGGAACACGCGGCAATGGCGATCCGTCCAGTCCATCATCGGGGCAACGGACAGGCGCAGGGAATCGGCGTAACGGGCGGTGGCGGACGTCATCGGGGTATTGATCGTGGAGACTGGCATTGCCAGTGAGATCAATAGTTTACACCGGCCGGCTGAATGGCGGCGGGCGCTCCCCGGGGGCCGGTGCACCCGCCCTGCGGGGAACGCCGCGGCCCGCCCTACTGCACGCGCCCCTTCACCTGTTCCTGCTGCGCGTCCTGCGCCTGCGCGTTGAACTGGGTCTCCAGTTCCGCGCTCTGCCGGGTACTGGCCTCGACCGACTGCGAGACCGCCTGCTGGCGATCGACGAAGATGCGCTGCGCCGCCGGATCACCCGGCGTGCCCTGCACCGCGAACAGGCCGGTGCCATCCGGGCGTGCCACCACATGGTCGATCTGGCGCATGCCGGCCACCTTGCTCTCGTAGGCCAGCTGGCCGGCCGCACGCTCGGCTTCCTGCGGGTTGGCGAACAAGGGGGACAGCCCCGCCTGCACGCGCTGCTGTTCCAACCCCTGCAGCTTCTCCAGTGCCTGGGCGAAACGCGGGTTTTCGGCATGCCCGGGGTCGCGCATGCTGGCCGGTGCTGCAGGTGCTGGCGGCGCGGCCGGTTCGGTGTGTGCCGGGACGGCGGCGGTCTGCGCACCGGCCTTCAGCGCGGCCGGATCTGCCAGGCGGGCCAGGGTGAGACGGCCCGCCTTGCCGTCATCGTCCAGGCCGTTGTTGGCCTGGAACTGCTTCAGCGCCGCCAGCGTGTCCTTGCCGAAGATGCCATCGGTGCCCAGCGCGGTGCCGTCGGCGGCGGTATAGCCCAGCGCCGCCAGCTTGCCCTGCAGGGCCTTGACCTCGTCACCGCGCTCGCCCTTCACCAGCATGCCATCGGCCATCGGTGCCTGCTGCGCGTCGCGTGCGGCCTGCGCGGCTTCAGGGCCCTGTGCCTGCACCTTGCCGCCCAGAGTGATGCGGTCGTTGAGAATGTCCCCCAGATAGCGCCGATACTGGTCCGGCTCGACTTCGATGTGCGCGTGTATCGCGCCCGGCGACCCAACATCCGACTGCCGCACCAAAGGTGCGCCGTACTCGACGAAATCCCCGGTCTTGTACGGAATGGACCCGCGCGCGCCGTGCAGCACCTGGCCCACCAGCTCGCGACGCGCATCGCCGACCGGATGGCTGTAGATGCTGATGGAATTGGTGTCGTCGTCGTTGAGCTTGACGTAGCCGGCCACCGGACTGGGAACCATCAGGCTGCGCCCGCCTGACCGATCGGTCAGGATCAGGTCCTTCTGCACCAGCGGAATGCCGTTGCGGTCTTCGCGCCTGCGCACCGCCTCCAGCTCGCCCTCGACCTTTTCTGCGGTACGGTCGACCCTGCTGGCGTCGCCCGCGCGCACGGCGGCCGCGTTGGTGTTGGGGTGGTGGATCTTCAGTTCGCGGAACGCCTCTTCACCACTGATGCCGTGACGCAGGGTGCGGTTGCTGCCGCCATTGCCGTAGGGCTCCACCACCGTGATGCGCTCGCCGCCGGGTGCAGCGGCGGCAGGTCCGCTGCGGCGCTCGGGCGCAGGTGCCGCTGCGGGTGCGGCAGGCGCAGCAGGCGCAGCGGGCGCAGCGGGTGCAGCGGGTGCAGCCGGTGATGGCGTTGCAGGGCGATGCTGTGCGGCTTCGGCATCGATCGCGCGGCGCGTGGATGCGTCGGCCATGCCGGTGGCCGGCAGATGGTGCTGCTGCTGGAAGGTATTGATGGCGTGCTGGCTCCCCGCCCCCAGGTAACCGTCGGGGGTAATCAGCTTGCCCCGCGCATCGGTCAGCCCCAGTGCCGCCATGTCAGCCTGCAGCGCGCGTGCTTCGCGGTCGATCGCGCTCAATGTGGCCGGCCCGGCCTTGCCATCCACCGGGGTCAGGCCATGGTCACGCTGAAAGGCCTCGACGGCCTGCCGGGTGGTGGCATCGAACTGGCGGTCGGGATGGATGGCCTGCGCCCCCGTCCCGCCATAACCCAGCGCGTGCAGGTTGTGCTCCAGCTTTTCCACCGCGCGGCCACTGGAGCCTTCCTTCAGCACCTGCGGACCACCGCCACCGTGTCCATGCGTTCGCGCCTGTTGCAGCGCCACCCGGATGTCCGGGTCACTGCCTTCGGTGGCAGGTGCGAAATCGCGGCGCCCCACCTTCAGATGCGCCCGGTCCATCGCCTCTTTGTTGCTGGCGTAGGCGTCTTCATACCCGGCAGCGACGTCGGCAGCGGTCAGCCCGGCATAGAACTTCCTGCTGTGGCGGATGGCGGCGGCCTGGTCACGCAGGTCCTGGTAATCACCGCCGCGCTTGAGCACAGCTTCCAGATCATCCAGCCGGCCTGGCAGCTGGTTGGCCGTCTTGGCAATCAACGCGATGGCCTCGAAGCGCTTGTCTTCGGCAATACCGCTGCCATGCTTTTCCAGCATGTTCATCGCAATGTGCGTGGCGTTGCGAACCTGCGGGTAGTCGATGTGCGTGTGGATCCACTGCTTGCCTTCCGGCGAGCCGGCCCAGGCATTGATGCTGTCGCGGGTGGGCGCATCGATGAAACGGATGGACGGCCGTTTCTCCCGTCCATCCCCATGGCTGAGCAGGTCCGCACGCAGATCGGCGCGATCGTGGGTGAACGGCAAGCCGTGTGCGCTGGCATAGGCACTGGCCTGGTCGATCACGGCATCGACGTAGGTCTTCTCGCCCGGCTTCAGCGTGCGGCGCTCTGTCGCGCCCAGCGGCCACGTACCGCGCTGGCCGAAGTCGACCTGGATGGTGCCCAGCGAATAGCCGCTGTTCTCGGCCACCGCGCCGACGGTGCCCCACTTCGGCTCATGCAGGCCCTTGGTGATGCCGGCAATGGAAAGATGGTACGACGACCCACCGCCTTCGGTGCCACGGCCGACGGCAAAGAACACTGCACCGGCGGTGGCATCAAGATTGCGGGTATCGATATGGGTAGGCATGGCTCAGTTCCTTGTCCTTGGAGAGTGACCGGGCGCGGACAGCGCTGGCTCAGCGGGCCAGCACACGCCCCTGCAGTTCGATGGCGCGGTTGGCGTACCGGTTGATGCGGCACGACTGTGCATCCAGCATCGCCCCCACATGGTCACTGGCAGGCGCGCAGCGCTTGTCGGTGTCTTCAACCCAGTTGGCCTGCTCGTCCATCCAGCGGTCCTTGGCCGGACTGTCCGGGCTCGCCATCAGACGCGCTACCTGCGCCTCCAGCTGCTGCTTCTGATAGGCAAACTCGGCGGCGTCGCACGCTTCAAGCTGGTCGTCCATGCCGCGGGCGTCCTGCACGCAGCGGGTGTATTCATCGCGCAACGGCGCCTTCGCATGGGAGGTGTCGGGAGGAGCGCTCTGTACCAGCAACGCATCGGCACGATTGGCAACGCGGAACAGGCGGCATTCCTGCGCCCTCTGCAGCGCATCCACGCCGGCATCGGCCGCTGCGACGCAATGACGGTCGGTATCGCTGCGCCAGGCCGCCTCGCCGGCGCGGAATGCAGATGTGGCAGCCGCGTCGAGTCCGGCCACCGCCTTGGCGGTGCCCTCCTGCAGGCGCGCCTGCTGGTAGGCCAGTTCATCCTCGCCGCAGGCCTGCAGCTTGCCTGCGTCTTCCACGCCATCCACGCACCACCCGTAAGCGGGCCGCAGGCGGCCTTCGCTGTAGGAGCTGTCGGGGTAACCGGTGGGCGCGCCGCCTGCCGGCGCCAGCGCGGCCGGCGCTGACGCAGCGGCGGTGGATTCGGCCGATGCGGGGGAAGAAGGGGCCTGGCAGGCGGCCAGTACCGCACACAGACCCAGCGCCACCCAGTGCCGGCGGCCAGCGTGCTTCGTTACATTGCCCTTGCGGGGTGCCATTGCTTCACTCACGTGCGTCTCCCTGGCGTGCAGCCGGCGGGTGCCGGCCCAAGCGGGGCCGTCCATCGGTCCCCATCACGCGGGCCATCCTAAGGCAGCCTTCCGCCCCGGTACCTGACTGGATTCATGTTGCACCGATGCCGCCGCTGAAGTCCGGCCTAGAGGGCAACCGGTCACATTTGTCGTGAATCGTTGACGACGACGAAATAGTGACGCCGCTATAGTCCAGCGCTCGCAATGGATTGGACGTGTGGAGCAGATGATGCAGCACAAGCGCATGAGCAGGACCCTCGCCGCCGCGCTGGCGATTGCCGCCCTGGCCGTCGGCACGGCAACCGCAGCACCGGCTGCCAGCGGGCTGAGCCCGACCTTCACCACCTGCCGGGACAAGGCGCAGGGTGCTGTCGAGCAGGCCGCCTGCCTGACCTCGGAAAGCGCCCGTCAGGACCAGCGCCTGAACCAGGCGTACCGTCAGCTGCAGGCAAAGCTGAGTGGCGCGAAGAAGACCAAGCTGGTCAATGCCCAGCGCGCGTGGCTGCAGTCGCGCAGTCGCGATGGCGAACTGGATACCGCGCTGTACGACGATTCGCAGCCGGGCAACCTGCAGGGCGAGCTGAACGATGTGATGCGCCTGAGCGCGCGTGCCGACCAGCTGCAGAAGTATCTCCAGCTGCTGGACTGAACCAGGAGGGGCGGACCCTCTGACTGAACAAGGATGTAAGACATGCCAACCAACATCGATACCCACGATCTCGACGCCACCTCCGGCGCGGTGTATTTCGCCGTCGGCCGAGGCACCGAAGGTGGCCCCGCCTCCTACCACCTGGCCATCGCCGGCATCACCCAGGGCGTGACCGAACCGCACTGGGGTACGGTGAACAAGGTCGCGCAGAACAGCGGTTACAGCCTGGGCGCGATCCAGGTCGACTTCGGCCAGCGTGGCGAATGGGCGCTGGGTGCCATCGACGGCCATGCCCTGAAGCCGGGCGAGACGACCTATGTCGACGCGGTGATCGATCAGGCCAGCGCCTACGCCAAGGCGCACAACCTGCCCTTCACCCAGGACCATGCCGACCTGCGCCGCGACCTGCTCAGCCACGGCAATGGGCTCAGCGGGCGCAGCTCGATCCAGTTCATCGACACCCACACGCGCGACAGCATCAATGCCTGGGCCGGTTCGGCCGAGGGCAAGCAGTGGATCCACGCCAACATCGACTACCCGCAGGTGCGCAACGCCACCCGGATCGGCATGACGATGGTGGACACGCACGGCAGCAACATCGCTGAGGAGAACCGGTTCGAAGCGATCAGCCTGATCGCCAAGACCGCCAACCAGTTGCCCAGCCAACTGCCCAAGCTGCAGAAGGTGCTGGAAGAAGGCGGTGACTACGAGGCGCTGCGCGCGAAGGCCGGGCAGATCCGCGAGACGTACCAGTACTTCGACGCGCCCAAGGCCGGCGACATCGCCGTGCGCTACGAAGACGCCTACGCCAGCAACAAAGAGGCGATGGACCGTGCCCACGCCAAGGTCAGCAGCCGCGACTACTCGCCCGCCGGTGAGCACAACGATGCGGACATCAAGGTGGCGCTGGACCAGATCGGCGCACCGCGCCAGCAGGCCGGTTCGCAGACGTTGAAGGAAGGGTCCAGCGGCCGTGACGTGCTGAAGCTGGAAAGCAACCTGGTCACGCTGGGCTATGCCAGTGCTGACGGCCAGCAGACACTGAATCCGGACCGGCGCTTCGATGCCACCACACGCAAGGCGGTGGAAGACTTCCAGCGCGCGCACAATCTGGACCCGGTGGACGGCAAGGCCGGGCCAGCCACGCTGGCCGCGATCGACCGCGACGCGCGCGAACTCCAGGGCAACCTGGCCGCGCTGGGGCTGACCGACGCCAAGGGCCAGGCCATCGGCAGCGATGGCTATCTGGGCGGTGGCAGCCGCCATGCGATCAACGCTTTCCAGCAGCAGCATGGCCTGCCTGCGACCGGCATTGCCGATGCGGAAACCCGCCAGGCGCTGGCCAATGAAGTGCAGCAGCGTGCGCAGGCACAGGGCAACACCCCGGAACAGCAGGCAGCGGCCGAGCCTGCGCGCGAGACGGTGTACCCGATGTCCGACCCGCGCAGCCCGCAGAACTGGCTGTACACCGAGACCCTGGTGCAGGTGAAGTTCGCCGAGGAAGCGCGTGGCCTGCCCTCCGGCGAGCACAGCGAGAAGCTGGCCGCTGCCCTCACCGTGGAAGCTGCGCGTGCCGGCCTGTACCGGGTTGATCGCGTTGAGCTGAACCAGGATGGCTCGATGGCGCGCGCGGTGCAGGCCAATGCGCTGCACGACGAAAGCGCGTTGAACCGCAATACCGCGCCGGTATCTACCGCTGACGCGATGCGCCAGAGCGTGCAGGAGAACAGCGAGCGGGCGTTGCAGGTGAGCGATCAGCAGCGCGAGCAGCAGAAGATCGACCAGCAGACCCAGCAGCACGGCCCGCGGGCCATGATGGCGTGAGGAATGCAGGCCCATGGGCCTGCTGTCGTCATTCGCGCCCGCCCCACTGGTCGGCCTGAGGCAGACCCGTGGGGTCGAGCACGGTGCGTCGATGAGCGTCGCGGATGCCGATTGAACCATGTATCCTTATGGATACGATGGATGAATGGCGATTCTCCAGGCAACAGAGACATTCACGCGATGGCTGCGTGGACTCAACGACAGCAGGGCCCGCGGCGTGATCGTGGAGCGCCTGCAGCGCGTCGCCCGCGGTCTCGAGGGAGATGTCCGATCAGTGGGTCATGGCGTAAGCGAACTGCGAATCAACCATGGGCCGGGATATCGCGTGTATTTCACACGTCGTGGGAGATCCATCGTCGTGCTCCTGCACGGTGGCGACAAGTCGAGCCAGCGTCGCGATATCGAAAAAGCGGTCAGGCTCGCGGAGCTGCTGTAGCCACCATTTGATTCCACGCCGTTCCCAGGACTCTCCCCATGAGCAAGCTGAAGACGATTCCCTTCGATCCCGCAGACTATCTGGATGATGACGTCGCAATCGCCACCTATCTAAGCGAGGCGTTGGCAGCAGGTGACGCGGGCCACTTCCAGGAGGCACTCGGAACAGTGGCGCGCGCCCGCGGCATGGGCGGCGTTGCCGAGGTCTCCGGCCTGGGACGCGAAAGCCTGTACAAGGCGCTGCGCCCCGGAGCACACCCACGCTTCGATACCGTGCAACGTGTGCTGTCGGCGCTTGGGGTGCATCTGACCGTGCAGGCCGGTAAGGCCTGACCGCGACCGCTACATCCGCCGGGCATTGCCCGGCACTTCGACTACCAGCACGTGGCGCCGAAGGTACAGATTGATGGCCGGCCGAGGCAAAGAACACCTGCCCACGCACGCGGTAGACCTGCGTGTCACCGGCATCGTCGCGCTGCATATCCAGCATGCGGCCGAGAAATTCGATGACCATGTTGGCCACGCCTTGGGCAACGCATTCGCGGTCACGCTCGCTGGGCGTCTCGGCGATGTCCTCGACGTTCTGCGACGATGCCGGACAGCAGAAGGCAGCGAGGCATGGCGCCGCTCTACAATCGGGCCATGGCCACCGACCACCCGCATTTCTTCGACCCCGCCACCGAACAGGGCGTGCTGCGCCTGTCGATCGCCGGCGCACTGCTGCTGGCCGCTGCGGCGGTGGTGTTTGGCCTGCTGGCCAATTCCTCGCTGATCATCTTCGATGGCATCTACGGCCTGATCGACGTGGTGATGACCTGGCTGTCGCTGCTGGTGGCCCGGTTGATCGCGCTGTCCACGCAGACCGATGCGCTGCAGTCGCGGCTCAACCAGCGCTTCACCATGGGCTTCTGGCACCTGGAGCCGATCGTGCTGGGCGTGAGCGGCACGCTGATGATCGGCGCGGCGCTGTATGCGCTGGTCAATGCGGTGGATGCGCTGATGTCCGGTGGCCGCCACATCGCGCTGGGCCCGGCGATCATCTTCGCCGGCCTGTCACTGGTGGCCGAGAGCACGCTGGGCTGGTTCGTGCTGCGCGCCAACCGCCGTATCGGCTCGGAATTCATCGCGCTGGATGCCAAGAACTGGGTGATCGCAGCCAGCATGTCGGCCTGCTACATGGTCGCCTTCCTCGGCGGCGTGCTGGTACAGGGCACCTCGTGGGCATGGGTCGGGCCGTACATCGACCCGGCCATCCTCGCCTTCGTCTGCGTGCTGGTGATGATTGCCCCGCTCGGCACCGTGCGCCGGGCGCTGGCCGGCATCCTGCTGGTCACCCCGCCGGAGCTGCAGGCGCACGTGGATGCCGTGGCACGCGCGATCGTGGCCAAGCATGGCTTCGTCGAGCACCGCAGCTACGTGGCTCAGGTGGGCCGTGGCGAGCAGATCGAGCTGTTCTTCGTGGTCCGCGAGGACGACCCGCCGCGGCCGCTGGTGGAATGGGACCAGCTGCGCGACGAGATCGGCGATGCGCTGGGCGAGGCCTCGCCGGACCGCTGGCTGACCATCATGTTCACCACCGACCGCGAGTGGACGATCTAGGCCCGCAGGACGATCGATCAAGTTTTTCGTACGCCTTGCAACCCAACGTACGCGGAAACCGGGCAAAGTAGGCTCCAACGAAACACCCACCCACCGACCAGGAGCATCCCGATGTCCATCGAAAAGGTTCTGTACACCGCCCAGGCCACCTCCACCGGCGGCCGTGAAGGCCGTTCCGTCTCCTCCGACAACGTGCTGGACATCCAGCTGTCGACCCCGCGCGAGCTGGGCGGCGCCGGCGGCCCGGGCACCAACCCGGAACAGCTGTTCGCAGCCGGCTACTCGGCCTGCTTCCTGGGCGCGCTGAAGTTCGTGGCCGGCCAGGCCAAAGTCGCGCTGCCGGCCGACACCACCGTGACCGGCAAGGTCGGCATCGGCCAGATCCCGACCGGCTTCGGCATCGAGGCCGAGCTGACCATCAACGTGCCGGGCGTGCCGCGCGAGCAGGTCGAAGAGCTGGTGCAGAAGGCGCACATCGTGTGCCCGTACTCGAATGCCACCCGCGGCAACATCGACGTGACGCTGATCGTTGCCTGATGCGGTGATGCCGGCCAGCGGCCGGCACTACCCGCGTGCAGGGCAAAAAAATGGGCGGATGCCGGTCGAAACCGGGCATCCGCCCATCCCACCTCGGGTGGGCCCCGGCGCGCGCCGGGGACGCATTTGCTTCTGTAGAGCCGAGCCCATGCTCGGCTGATCCGTCCGGCGCTGGAACATCCGGCGGAAAAGCAGCCGAGCATGGGCTCGGCTCTACCTACCCAAGCCTTATTTCTCGCTCGTGATGAGCTGCACGACGCTGGAGAAATCCAGCTTGCCGCGGCCGGCCTGGTGGTTCATCGAGTACAGGTTGCGGGCCACTTCGCCCAGCGGGATCGAGGCGCCGACGCTCATCGCCGCTTCCACCGCCAGGCCCATGTCCTTCAGCATCAGATCGCTGCCGAAGCCGCCGCTGTAGCCGCGCGAGGCCGGGGCGTTTTCCAGCACACCCGGCCACGGGTTGCACACTTCGGTGGCCCAGCTGCGGCCGGTGCTGACCGCCATCATCTGCGACAGCACCTTCGGGTCCAAGCCGTGCGCCACGCCGAGTGCGATGGCTTCACCGGTCACCGCCATGATCACGCCCAGCGCCATGTTGTTGCACAGCTTGGCGACCTGGCCGGCGCCGCTGGCGCCCACGTGGAAGATGTTCTTGCCCATCGCCTGCAGCACCGGGCGCGCGCGTTCCAGCGCGTCCTCTTCGCCACCGACGATGAAGGTCAGGGTGCCGGCCTGGGCACCGGCGGTACCGCCCGATACCGGCGCGTCGATCATCTGCAGGCCACGCGCGGCCGCGGCTTCCGAAACCTTGCGGGCGCTGGCCGGCGCGATCGTGCTGCAGTCGATGACCAGTGCGCCGGCCGGAATCGCGGCAAGAATGCCGTCCTCGCCCAGGTACACGCCTTCGACGTGGCGGCTGGCCGGCAGCATCGAGATCACCACTTCGGCGTCGACCAGGGTTTCGCGCGCCGATGCGGCTGCGCTCGCGCCGGCATCGACGGCGGCCTGCACCGCGGCCGGGACAAGATCGAACACGCGCACGGTATGGCCGTTCTTGACCAGATTGGCGGCCATCGGGCCACCCATGTTGCCCAACCCGATGAATGCAATGCGGCTCATGCAAGGCTCCTTTCAACAAGGGGAGTGCCCAGGTCGGCCAGCGGGTGTGCGGCATCGGCCCAGGGGGAAGCGAAGAAGGTGTCGGCCCACGCGGCGGTGGCCTCGGCCAGGGTGGCCGGGTTCCACTGCGGATTGCGGTCCTTGTCGATCAGCAGCGCGCGGATGCCTTCGGCGAAATCACCGTGGGCGGCGCAATGCAGGGCGACGATGTATTCCAGGCGATAGATCGCGGCCAGGTCCTGGCCGGCACTGCGGCGCTGCAGCTCGTACGACAGCCGTGCCGAACCCGGTGCACCGGCGGCGAGGGTCTTCCGTGCCGCCTGCAACCAGGCATCGTCGGTCTGCAGACCGGCAATGCGCGCCACGATGGTCTGCAGATCATCGCCTTCGCACAGCGCCTCGACCTGCGCTGCATTGGCCAGCAGCGGACCGGTCGCAGCATCACCGGCATGCGACTGCAGCAGATGCGTCAGGCGTTCGTGGTTGTGTGCGGCATCACTGGACCAGGCCACCTGCAGCAACGCATCGAACACCGCGCTGCGGCGTTCTTCAGCCACGTGCACATCGGCCAAGCCGGCGTAGATGGCATCGCCTGGATTGAGCAGTGCGCCGGTCAGGGCCAGGAACAGGCCGCCCTTGCCCGGCACGCGCGGCAGGAGCCAGCTGCCACCGACATCGGGGAACAGGCCAACAGTGATTTCCGGGAAGGCCAGCTTGGAGCGCTCGCTGACCACGCGGTGGCTGGCGCCGGACATCAGGCCGATGCCACCGCCCATCACGATGCCATGGCCCCAGCACAGGATCGGCTTGGCGTAGGTGTGGATGAGGTAATCGACGCGGTACTCGACGTCGAAGAACTCGGCGGCGTAGTCGTTCTCGCGGATGTCGCTGCGGCCGACCTCGCGGAAGGCAACCATGCTCTTGTACAGGCTGTGCAGGTCGCCGCCGGCGCAGAACGCCTTCTCACCGGCACCCTGCAGCACCACCATGGCGATGCCGTCGTCATCGGCCCAGGCATTCAGCTGCTTCAGCAACAGGTGCGCCATCGGCAGCGAGAAACCATTGAGCGTGCGCGGCGCGTTGAGCGTGGCGATGCCGATGCGCGTGCCGTTGTTGGCCACGCGCTCTTCGAACAACACCGGTGCGTCGTCGGCAGCGGTGTCGATACTCATGCGTTCTTCCACTGCGCGGCGCGCTTTTCCAGGAAGGCGGTCACGCCCTCGACCTGATCAGCGGTATCGAACAGGTCGACGAAGGCTTCGCGCTCGGCCACCAGCGCCGAGGCGTGGGTGCCGGTGCGGGTGGACTGCACCAGGGTCTTGCAGGCGGCGATGCTGGTCGGGCTCTGCTTGCCGGCCTTCTTCGCCCATTCCAGGGCCAGTGCCTTGGATTCGCCCTTGCCGACCTTTTCTTCGGCCAGGCCAATGCGCAGTGCGGTCTCGGCATTGATGCGCTCGCCCAGCAGGATCATGCGCTTGGCCCAGCCCTCGCCGACCAGGCGCGGCAGGTTCTGGGTGCCACCGGCGCACGGCAACAGGCCGACGGTGGCCTCCGGCAGCGCGACCTGGGCGTGGTCTTCGATGATGCGCAGGTCGCAGGCCAGTGCACATTCCAGGCCACCGCCCATGGCGTAGCCGTTGATCGCGGCGATCGACACACCACGGAAACCGGACAGCGCTTCGAAGGCTTCACCGAAACGGCGCGCGGCTTCACGTGCAGCGGCCTTGTCACCGGAGGCGAACTGGTTGAGGTCGGCACCGGCGGAGAAGAACTTCTCGCCGTCACCGGTGATCACCAGCGCGTAGATGTCGCGGTCTGCATTGAGCGCGCCGACCAGGTCGCGCAGCGCCGACAGACTGTGCACGGTCCAGGTGTGCGCCGGCGGGTTGTTCAGGGTGACCACGGCGGTGTGGCCATCGACCTCCAGCTTCAGGCCCACGTGCTCCTGGGTACGCCAATCCTTCATCGCAGTTCCTCTTCGGTGTTGAGCAGGTGACGGGCAACGATCACCCGCATGATCTCGTTGGTGCCTTCCAGGATCTGATGCACGCGGCAGTCACGCAGCAGGCGCTCGATCGGGTATTCGCGGATGTAGCCGTAGCCACCGTGGATCTGCAGCGCCTCGTTGCAGACGTTGAAACCGGCATCAGTGGCGAAGCGCTTGGCCATCGCGCACCACACGTTGGCGTCGCTGGCACCGGCATCGAGCTTGCGCGCGGCGGTGTGCACCATCTGCCGTGCGGCGACCAGCTGGGTGACCATGTCGGCCAGCTTGAACTGCAGCGCCTGGAATTCGGCCAACGCCTTGCCGAACTGGCGGCGCTCGCCCATGTAGCGGCGCGCGGCATCCAGCGCACCCTGCGCGGCGCCCAGCGAGCAGGCGGCGATGTTGATGCGGCCGCCATCGAGCCCCTTCATCGCCAGCTTGAAGCCGCCGCCTTCCTCTCCCAGAAGGTGGCTGACCGGCACGCGGACGTTCTCGAAGGTGATGCCGCGGGTGGGCTGGCTGTTCCAGCCCATCTTTTCTTCCTTGCGGCCGAAGCTGATGCCCGGCAGGTCCGACGGCACCGCAATCGCGCTGACACCGCCGGCACCGGCACCGCCGGTACGCGCCATCACCACCAGCAGCTCGGTGGCACCGGCGCCGGAGATGAAGGCCTTGGAACCGTTCAGCACATAGAAGTCGCCATCGCGCACGGCCGTGGTCTTCAGCGACGCCGCGTCGGAACCGGCACCCGGTTCGGTCAGGCAGTACGAGGCCAGCTTGTTGCCCGAGGACAGATCGGTGCCCCACGCATCGCGCAACGCCGGCTGGCCCCACTTGGACACCATCCACGAGGCCATGTTGTGAATGCTGATGTAGGCCGCGGTCGACGGATCGACGTTGGCGAGCTCCTCGATGACGACGGCGGCGTCCAGTCGGCTCAGACCGCTGCCGCCCACCTCCGGGTCCATGTACAGACCGCAGAAGCCCAGTTCACCGGCCTTGGCGATCGCCTCGCGCGGAAAGATGCCCTCCGCATCCCATCGCGCGGCGTGCGGCGCCAGTTCGGCCTGTGCGAAGTCGCGCGCCGCCTCGCGGTACGCCTGCTGTGCTTCTTCCAGTTCCGTCGTCATCGAGTGGCTCATGGCTGCTCCTGCCGTTACTTCAGGCTGATCGTGGTGTTGACGCCATGGCTCAGCGTTTCGTCATCGAACCAGCGCGCGGTGACCGTCTTGGTCTGGGTGTAGAACAGCACCACCTGCTTGCCGTACGGACCCAGGTCACCCAGCTTGGACGCGCGCGAGCCGGTGAACGAGAACAGCGGCACCGGCACCGGGATCGGCACGTTGATGCCGACCTGGCCGACGTCGATGTCTTCCTGGAACTTGCGTGCGGCCGCGCCGGACTGGGTGAACAGGGCGGTGCCATTGCCGTTCGGGTTGCTGTTGACCATCGCGATGGCGTCTTCCAGCGTTTCCGCTTCGAGGATGACCAGCACCGGCCCGAAGATTTCTTCCTGGTAGATGCGCATGTCGGTGGTGACACCGGCAAAGATGGTCGGGCCGACGAAGTTGCCCTTCTCGAAGCCATCCACCTGCGGCTTGCGGCCATCCAGTACCAGCTTGGCGCCCTGCTCCACGCCCGAGGCGATCAGGCCTTCCACGCGCTCGCGGGCGCTGCAGGAAATGACCGGGCCGACGTCGGTGCCGGACACGGTGCCGGCGCTGACCTTCAGGGTCTGGGCCTTGGTCACCAGGTCCTGCACCCAGTTGCGCGCTTCACCGACCAGCACCAGGGTGGAGGCGGCCATGCAGCGCTGGCCGGCCGCACCGAAGGCGGCGCCGACCATCGCGTTGAGGGTCTGTTCCTTGTTGGCGTCCGGCAGCACCACGGCGTGGTTCTTGGCGCCCATCATGCACTGCACGCGCTTGCCGGCCAGCGAGGCGCGGTTGTAGACATGGGTGCCGACGCGGGTGGAACCGACGAACGACACGGCCTTGATGTCCGGGTGGTCGCAGATCGCGTTGACCACTTCCTCGCCACCGTGGACGACGTTCAGCACGCCCTTCGGAATGCCCGCTTCCAGCGCCAGCTCGACCAGGCGCATGGTGACCATCGGGTCCTGCTCGGACGGCTTGAGGATGAAGGTGTTGCCGGTGGCAATGGCCATCGGGAACATCCACAGCGGGATCATCGCCGGGAAGTTGAAGGGGGTGATGCCGGCGCACACGCCCAGCGGCTGCATGATCGTGTAGGTATCCACGCCATTGGCCACGTTGTTGGCCAGCTCGCCCAGCTGCAGGTTGCCGATGGCGGCGGCGTGCTCGACCACTTCCAGGCCGCGGAATACATCGCCTTCGGCGTCCGGCAGGGTCTTGCCCTGTTCGGCGGTGAGGATGTGGGCCAGCTCGCTCATGTTCTCGCGGATCAGCTGCTGGTACTTCAGGAAGATGCGCGCGCGGGTACCGATGGGGGTCTTGCGCCAGGTCTTGAAGGCTTCCTTGGCGGCGGCGACGGCGGCGTCCACTTCGCCGGTGGTGGCGAACGGCACCTTGGCCAGCACGTCCTGGGTGGCCGGATTGATCACGTCCTGCCAGTGGGAAGTGGCCGATTCAACGAACTGGCCATCGATCAGCATGCGGATACGGGGCGCTGCAACAGTCATGACGACAAATCCCACGGGGTGCGAAAGATGCTTGGCATTATTCACAGCACCCACCTCGATTTCCGGGCTGAATCCGCTTAATCTGGCCAACACGCCAGACGATTCATGTTAATTCTGTGAATTATTCAGCCACACAGCGGCAACTTGGCCTGCGCCTGCTGCGGCTGCGCGAGCAGCGTGGCTACAGCCAGGTGGACCTGGCCCGCGCCTTGGGCCTATCGGCCAGCTACCTGAACCAGATCGAGCGCAACAAGCGCCCGCTCACCCCGGCCGTGCAGAAGAAGCTGGGCGAGGTATTGGGCGATGTTTCCGCACTGTTCGACGAAGATGAGCCCGCCGCGCTGCAGGAGTCATTGGGCGAGACTCTGCGCGACCTCGGCCTGGCCGATGTCAGCGCGACCGAGCTGCGCGCCTTGGCCGGCAACCTGCCGCAGGTCAGCCGCGCGTTGCTGGACCTGCACCGCCGCCACCTGGCGCTGCGTGAGCATGCCGCCGCCCTGGAGTTCCAGCTGGGTGAACCCGGCGCCGGCAGCATCCTGCCCGCCGGTGACCAGGTGCGTGAGTTCTTCAACCGCATGCACAACCACATTCCCGAGCTGGATGAGCTGGCCGAGCGCCTGTTCGCCGAGTGGGGGCTGTCGCCCGGGCACGTGGCGCCGCGCCTGCGCCAGCTGTTGGCCGACCGCCATGGCGTGCTGGTGGAAGTGGCCGCGCTGCAGGCCGGGCGCGAGAAACGCCAGTACGACGCGGGCACGCGCCGGTTGTGGCTGCCGGACTACCTGGAGCCGGGCCAGCAGGCGTTCCAGATGGCCGCCGAGCTGGCCCTGCACGGCTACCTGCCGCAGATCGATGCGGTGGTGGCACGTGCCGGCTTCACCGATGAGGCACGCATCGCGCAGGCGCGGATTGGCCTGTCGAACTATTTCGCCGGTGCGTTGGTGATGCCGTATATGCGTTTCCTGCGGGCGGCCGAAGCCAGCAGCTACGACATCGAGCTGCTGGCTCACCAGTTCGGCGTGGGCTTTGAAGCGGTCTGCCATCGGCTGAGCACGCTGGCGCGGCGCAGTGCGCCCGGCCTGCCGTTCTTTTTCATCCGCGTGGATCGCGCCGGCAACGTGTCCAAGCGCCATTCGGCCACCGATTTCCATTTCTCGCAGGTGGGTGGTTCGTGCCCGCTGTGGATCGTCTACGAGGCGTTCAACCAGCCCGGCCGCATCCTTACCCAGACCGCGCGCATGCCCGATGGCCGCCGACATTTCTGGCTGGCACGGCAGGTCAGCAGCGGGCCGGTCGGCCATGGCCAGCCACGCAAGACGTTTGCGGTAGCGCTGGGCTGCGACCTGCAGCATGCCGAGCGGCTGGTGTATTCGCTGGGGCTGGACGTGCAGAGCCCGGGCAATTCGGTTTCGATCGGGCCGGGGTGCCGGGTGTGCCCGCGGGAGGATTGCATGCAGCGCGCGTTCGCGCAGTTGCCGGGGCAGTAGGGTTGGTTCGGCAGGGCTGCGCCCTGCACCTGCTTCAATCCAAGGCAACAGCAAAAGCAACAGCGGGCTTTCCGTGGGATGGCAGGGTGGATCCGGTTGCGGGGGACGCCGTAAACCCGTCCTTGGGGGCTTGGCCGCGGCATCCATGCCGCGGACACCCCCGCAACCGGACCCACCCCGCCTTCGACAGTTTCCCGCTGCTCTTGGTGGGTGTCGACCTTGGTCGACACGCTTGATCCACACATCGCGTGGATCTACTAAACCTTTCGTGCGTAGGCTGCATCCCATTGCAATGCCTGCCCATGGAGACACCCATGCCCCTGTTGCGCTCTTGCCTGGCCCTGCTGCTCGCTGCCACCGCCACACCGGCGTGGGCGACGTTCTCCATTGCCGCCTGCAACGAGGCCGGCGACTGTGGGGTGGCGGTGGCCACGCATAACCTGGCGGTCGGCGGCGTGGGCGTGCCGTGGGCGCAGGCGAAAGTGGGTGCGGTCGCCAGCCAGTTCGAAACCAACCCGACCTATGGGTCGAAGGGTCTGGAGTTGATGGCCAAAGGCCGCACGCCTGCGCAGGTGCTGAAGCAGCTGCTGGATGAAGATGGCAACTTCGATGGCACCACGCTGGCCGAGCGCCAGGTGGGGCTGGTCAGCGCACGCGGCGGCAATGCGCAGTACACCGGCGCTACCGCGCAGCAGGCGGATTGGGCCGGTGCGCAGGGCGAGGGCATGCTGAGCGTGCAGGGCAATGGTCTGGCCGGGCGGGAGGTGCTGGCATCGATGCAACGCGTCTTCGCCACCTCACGTGGGCCGCTGGCCGCGCGCCTGCTGGCGGCGTTGGAAGCGGGTCAGGCAGCGGGTGGTCAACGCAGCGGACAGTGGTCGGCGGCGCTGCTGGTGCGTACGCCCGGCGGCGACTGGCAGGACACCGACCTGCGCGTGGACGCTGACCCACGCGCGGTCGCAAGGCTGCGCGAGCTGTACGACATGCGCCTGTCCAACGAGGCGATCATCCGCGCCGAGCAGCGCTGGGAGAAAGGCGATGTGGCAGGGGCGCGTGCGGCACTGGCGACCTCGTTGTCGCTGGCCCATGGCTGGGACCGCACCTGGGCGCGCGCTGCGCGCCTGGCGATGCGGCAGGGGGATATCGAGCTGGCCCGCGAATACCTGGCCGGCCTGCGTGCGCTCAATCCGGGCTGGGTGAAGCAGGAGCTGGCGCTGCCGTTGTATGTACCCTTGCAGGGTGATGCGGTGGTGGCGTCGTGGCGATGAGGCACCGCAGGGGTCAGATCGTGCCGACCAAGGTCGGCACCCACCAGAACAGTTCAATCGGCTGCGGCGGAGATCAGTAGATCGGCGTGACCTTCATCTGCGGCAGCGGGCGTGGTGCACCGTCGGTGAGGTCGGGGCCGAGGTCCTCCCAGCTGCGGCCCTGCTCGACCATCAACCCCCACAGCTGCTGCGAGGCCAGCCGCTTGTCTTCCGAGCCCAGCTTGTACGAGGGCGGAGACGGTTCACCGCGGGCAACCATCGCGTACGCCGCGCGGTAGGCCAGCACCTGCTGCGCCGGGTCGTCGGTTCGCGCCACTTCCAGCGTGTAACGCTGATAGGCCGACGCCAGGTTGCGCCAGCGGATCCAGTAGTGGTTCTCGAACGAGAACGAACAGAAGCGCGCACCGGCCAGGCTGCCCTTGTCAGCGATGCGGGTCAGCACCTCCTGCGGCATGTCCAGATTCATGCCACCTTCGTCGCCCTGCAGGCTGACGTGCACGATGCGGTCGCGGTAGCCCGGCGCGCGCGCCTGCAGCAGATCGCGCCAGTTCTGCATGGTCGCCACCACCGCGAACAGGAAGCGACCCAGCTCGGCGGCTGCCAGTGGTGTGGCGATCGACTGGTAGGTGCGCTGCCAGCCGTGTCGGTTTTCGGTGGGCAGGAACACGGCGTGTTCCAGCGACTGGCGGCCACTGCTGCCGTGGTTCACCTCTTCGGCGTGCTGCGGGTAGACCAGATTGATGGCGAAGGTCGGCCAGCGTGGCAACGCGGCATCGAACAGATGGATCGGGAAGTTGCTGCTGATGCCACCATCGGAGAACCAGCAGATGCGGAAGGCGGTGATCACCGGACCGCAAGCCTGCCCGGCGCTGGTCAGTCCTTCCATGCTGTCGGCCACGTTGTGCTCGGGGTCGGCCGCCGGCGCGGTCGGTTCGCAGCGACGCTCGCGCCGCGAGGGCTCGTGCAGCGGCACTGCGCTGATCAACAGCGGGAAGCTCAGGCTCATGCGCGTGGCCACCAGCACCGGCAGCTGCGGGCCCGGCGGCAGGTGGTAGTACTGCCGCCCTTCCACCTCCAACGGCGGGCCGGCCTGCGTCACCAGCCACTGCACCACGCTGGCCGGGAACAGCTGCTCGAATTCCTCGCGCAGGAACCAGAACTGCGCGCCACCCAGCGGCAGCGTACGCGGCTCGTTGTGCGACACGCAGGTGGTGATCATCTGCAGGCTGATCGCATGCGGGCTGTCCGGCTCGCCGGCATAGCGCGGCGCGTCGTGCAGGTCGGCGAAGGTGAGCGGTGCATCCAGCGGCTTGCCGGACAACTGCTGCAGGCATTCGTGCAGCCACTCGGTCAGTGCCGGCGTGCGTGCATCGCGGCCGAGTCCACTGCACAGGCCCAGCAGGTTGCGCCGCGCCACACGCGCGACCCGCAGCGCGGCACCGGCTACGCCGGCACCATATGCACACAGCAGCGACGGCAGCAGCGTGGCCGCCACGCCGCTCCAACCACCGCCCCACCAGCCCAGGCCGAGCAGCAGCGCCAACGACACCAGCACTTCCAGCGGCGCGATCTCGAACACGGCAACCGCCAGGCACAGCAGCTTGTGCGGCAGGCTGGCATTGCCGGTCAGCACCACCAGCAGCCGATAGGCCGCGCGCGCGCCGCGCGCCGGCTGGAACAGGCTGTAGATGAAGCCGCGCCGCGACAGCTGCGCCGATACCGCCGACAACCCGCCATAGCCGGCATCGCCGGGCAGGTGCTCGCCGGCCTGCTGACGGCGATCACCACACGCTGCCGCAGCCGCCACCGCCGCGGCGATGGCGCCGGCCGAAGTGCCGCCGATGCTCTTGAAGCGATACTCGCGCGCCAGCGCCAGTACCGCATTGGGGTACACGATGCCGCTGGTGATGCCGCCTTTCATGACCAGATCGCAGTACTTGTCCGCCACTGTCTTGACCCCGAGCATGCCGTCCGCCGCGTGGGTACCAGTATGGCGCAGAGGCTTCTCAGGGCCTGAGAACACCACCGCAGTCCGGACAGGAATCTGCGGCGTTCAGCCGATGGCATGCCTGCAGGCTTGACCCGCCGCGCCATCGGCGTAGCATCTGCAGCAAGCCAAGGGACAGACCCGCGGCTGCCACAACGACATGAGGGATTCTCATGGAATTCGACTATCTCGTCTTCATCGGGCGATTCGAGCCCTTCCACAACGGCCACGCCGCCGTTGCCCGCTTGGCCCTGAGCCGGGCCCGCAAGCTGATCTTCCTGGTCGGTTCTGCCGATACTCCCCGCAGCCTCCGCAATCCCTGGACCGTGGCCGAACGCGCCGTGATGATCCAGGCTGCCCTCGATGGCCACACCGACCGCCTGCTGATCCGCCCGCTGCGCGACCACCTCTACAACGAAGCGCAGTGGATCGCCAACGTGCAGCGCCAGGTGGCCGAGGCCCTGCGCAACGACGGTGCCGCCGCCGATGCAAAGGTGGGCCTGATCGGCATGGACAAGGATGCCTCCAGCTATTACCTGCGCGAATTCCCGCAGTGGCCGCTGGTGGACGTGCAGCACACCGCCACCCTGTCGGCCACCGAGCTGCGGCGCTACCTGTTCGAAGCCGGCGACGTCGACTTCCACGGCGCACTGCTGATGTTGCGTGGCAACGTGCCGGCGCCGGTGTACGACATGCTCGAAGCGTTCCGCAAGAGCGCGCCTGCCTATGGCCAGCTGGTGGCCGAGTACCGCTTCATCGAACAGTACAAGGCCGCCTGGAAGGATGCGCCCTACGCGCCCACCTTCGTCACCACCGATGCGGTGGTGGTGCATTCGGGCCACGTGCTGCTGGTGCGTCGCCGTTCGGAACCCGGCAAGGGGCTGTGGGCGCTGCCCGGCGGTTTCGTCGGTCAGGAACAGAGCCTGCTCGACAGCTGCCTGCGCGAACTGCGCGAGGAAACCCGGCTGAAGATTCCGCTGCCGGTGCTGAAGGGTTCGCTGAAGGGACAGCAGGTCTTCGACCATCCCGACCGCAGCCAGCGCGGCCGCACCATCACCCACGGTTTCCACTTCGAATTCCCGGCCGGTGACCTGCCGCCGGTGCGCGGTGGCGACGATGCCGACAAGGCCCGCTGGATACCGGTAAGCGAAGCCCTGGACATGGGCCCGCAGCTGTTCGAAGACCACCTGCACATCCTGGAGTATTTCCTCGGCCGCGGCTGACAGGCCCGGCCTCCCCACTGGCGGATAGACCGCTGGTGTCACTCGACGCGAAGGAGCTTCCGTCATGCACTACCTCGATAATCTTCTCCTCAACACCGACAGCTACAAGGCCAGCCACTGGCTGCAGTACCCGCCGGGTACCGATGCCACGTTTTTCTACGTCGAATCACGTGGCGGCCTGCACGATCGCACGGTGTTCTTCGGCCTGCAGGCGATCCTCAAGGACGCGCTGGCACGGCCGGTCACCCACGCCGATATCGACGATGCCGCTGCGGTGTTCGCCGCGCATGGCGAACCGTTCAACGAGGCCGGCTGGCGCGATATCGTCGACCGTCTCGGCGGCCATCTGCCGGTACGCATCCGCGCCGTGCCCGAGGGCAGCGTGGTGCCCACCCACCAGGCACTGATGACCATCGAATCGACCGATCCGGCCGCATTCTGGGTGCCGTCGTACCTGGAAACGCTGCTGCTGCGCGTGTGGTACCCGGTCACCGTGGCCACCATCAGCTGGCATGCACGGCAGACCATTGCCGCGTTCCTGCAGCAGACCAGCGACGATCCGCAGGGGCAGCTGCCGTTCAAGCTGCACGACTTCGGCGCGCGCGGTGTCTCGAGCCTGGAATCGGCCGCGCTGGGCGGTGCCGCGCACCTGGTCAACTTCCTCGGCACCGATACGGTCTCGGCGCTGTGCCTGGCGCGCGCGCACTATCACGCGCCGATGGCCGGCTATTCGATTCCCGCCGCCGAGCACAGCACGATCACCAGCTGGGGCCGCGAGCGCGAGGTGGACGCCTACCGCAACATGCTGCGCCAGTTCGGCAAGCCCGGTGCGATCGTAGCGGTGGTGTCGGACAGCTATGACATCTACCGCGCCATCAGCGAGCACTGGGGTACCACCCTGCGCGATGAAGTGATCGCCTCCGGTGCCACCCTGGTCATCCGCCCCGACTCGGGCGACCCGGTGGAGGTGGTTGCCGAAAGCCTGCGCCGGCTGGATGAAGCCTTCGGCCACACCCTCAACAGCAAGGGCTACCGCGTGCTCAACCACGTGCGGGTGATCCAGGGCGATGGCATCAACCCGGATACCATCCGCGCCATCCTGCAACGCATCACCGACGACGGCTACGCCGCCGACAACGTAGCCTTCGGCATGGGCGGTGCGCTGCTGCAGCGGCTGGACCGCGATACGCAGAAGTTCGCACTGAAGTGCTCGGCGGCGAGGGTCGAGGGTGAGTGGATCGACGTCTACAAGGATCCGGTCACCGATGCTGGCAAGACCAGCAAGCGCGGCCGCATGCGCCTGCTGCGCCGCCTGGACGATGGCAGCCTGCATACGGTGCCACTGCCGGCCAGCGGCGACGACACCCTGCCGGACGGCTTCGAAGACGCAATGGTGACCGTGTGGGAGAACGGCCGCCTGCTGCACGACCAGCGGCTGGACGATATCCGCACGCGGGCTGCCGCAGGGCATTGAAGGTGTTTCCGGGGTCGGATCCCGTTGCAGCGCAGCGGGCTCTGCCCCCTGCGCTCTTGACCCGCGCCACCAACAGGTCCACTTTGCACACGCCGAAGGTATCCCTCTCATCGCTCCGGCGCGGGGAGGGATTTAAACGGGAATCCGGTGAAGGCGCCTCGCGCGCCCATTCCGGAGCTGCCCCGCAGCGGTGAATGGAAACGAATCCTGCCAACAGCACTGGGCTCGCGCCTGGGAAGCGGCAGGTAGTAGGTGGGCTGCGGCCCGTGTCCATCAGCCCGAATACCGGCCCCGGCCGGGGGACACGACCGTTCCCTGACTCGACCTGGAATCTCCGCGGGGAGGTTGCCGGGGCCGTCGTCGTCCTGCGCGTGCAGGCCGCGCGGCCGCGCGCGTCCTGTTCACGGTATCCGGCCAGACCTGTTCACCCACGCGCTGATGCATGGGCCACCGCCGTTGCCGGCGGTCCATGCGGTACCTGACGATGACCGAGCTCCAACGCCCCACCCTGACCCTGCCCGCCGACGGCAAGCGCCTGCTGCTGCATTCGTGCTGCGCGCCCTGTTCGGGCGAAGTAATGGAGGCGATCACCGCCTCCGGGATCGACTACGCGATCTTCTTCTACAACCCCAACATCCATCCGGTGAAGGAATACGAACTGCGAAAGCAGGAAAACATCCGCTTCGCCGAACAGCATGGCATTCCCTTCATCGACTGCGACTACGACACCGACAACTGGTTCAGCCGTGCCCGCGGCATGGAAAACGAGCCCGAACGCGGCATCCGCTGCACGATGTGCTTCGACATGCGTTTCGAGCGCACTGCGCTGTACGCGCACGAGCACGGCTACGACACCATCAGTTCTTCGCTGGGCATCTCGCGCTGGAAGAACATGGCGCAGATCAACGATTGCGGCATCCGCGCCGCCTCGCGCTATGAAGGCCTGCAGTATTGGGACTACAACTGGCGCAAGGGCGGCGGTGCCAGCCGCATGATCGAGATCAGCAAGCGCGAGCAGTTCTACCAGCAGGAGTACTGCGGCTGCGTGTATTCACTGCGCGATGCCAACCGCCACCGCCGCGAGAACGGGCGCGAACGGATCAAGATCGGCCTGCTGTACTACGGGCAGGACGCTGAGACGCCGCAGGGCGATTGACGTGCAGGCATGGGGCGGCCACGCTGGTCGCCCCTTCTGTTGTACCGGAACTGCCATGACCGCCCTGCCCGCCGATGTCGCCCTGCTGGTGATCGACCTGCAGCCGGACTTCATGCCCGGCGGTGCGCTGGCCTGCGACCAGGGCGATGCGCTGGTGGCACCGATTGCCGATCTGCTGGCGCAGCGCCGCTACCGCACCGTGGTGGCAACACAGGACTGGCACCCGGCCGACCACGCCTCGTTCGCCAGCCAGCACCCCGGCCAACGCCCCTTCGAGACCATCCTGCTGCATGCGCAGCCGCAGACCCTGTGGCCGGACCACTGCGTGCAGGGCAGCGCCGGTGCCGCCCTGCATCCGGACGTGGACTGGACCGTGGCCGACCTGATCCTGCGCAAGGGCACGCGCCAACAGGTGGATTCATACAGCGCCTTCCGCGAGAACCATGGCCCTGACGGGGAGCGCCCGGCCACCGGCCTGGCCGGCTGGCTGCACGAACGCCGCATTCGCGAAGTGCACGTATGCGGCCTGGCCCGTGACTACTGCGTGCTGTGGAGCGCGCAGGACGCGGTGAAGTCCGGATTCCGGGTGAAGTTCCTGTGGGAGCTGACCCGGCCGGTGACCGAGGCCAACGACGCGATGGTGCGCGAGGCGCTGGGCAAGGCGGGGATCGCGATCATCTGAGTTGCCCTGTAGAGCCGAGCCATGCTCGGCTCATCCGTCAGATTCACGGCATTGGGCCGAACTGCAGCCGAGCATGGCTCGGCTCTACAGAAAGGCACCTACCGGAATACGACGGTGCGATGCCCGTTGAGCAGAATGCGGTGCTCCACGTGGCGGCGAACCGCGCGTGCCAGCACCAGCGATTCGGTATCGCTGCCCAGCCGCACCAGCTCGCGCGGCGCCATCGCGTGGTCCACGCGGGCCACATCCTGTTCGATGATCGGGCCTTCGTCCAGGTCTTCGGTGACGTAGTGCGCGGTGGCGCCGATGATCTTGACCCCGCGCGCGTGTGCCTGGTGGTACGGCTGCGCGCCCTTGAAGCTGGGCAGGAAGCTGTGGTGGATGTTGATCGCGCGTCCAGCCAGCGCGCGGCACAGCGTGGGTGACAGGATCTGCATGTAGCGCGCCAGCACCACCAGGTCGATGCGTTCGCGCTCGACCAGGTCGATGATCTGCTGCTCCTGCACCGCGCGTGTATCGGCGGTCACCGGCAGGTGGTGGAACGGCACATGGTAGGACGCCGCCAGCGGCGCGAAGTCGGCGTGGTTGGACGCCACCGCCGCGATGTCCACCTTCAGCTGGCCACTGTGGGCGCGGAACAGCAGATCGTTGAGGCAGTGGCCCTGCTTGCTGACCAGCACCAGCAGGCGCGCGCGGCGTCGGCCATCGTGCAGCTGCCAATCCATGCCGAAGCCCTCGGCGAGCGTGGCCATGGCCGCGTGCACGGTCTCCAGCGGCAGGCCGGCATCGCGGTCGAAGTGCACGCGCAGGAAGAAGCGGCCACTTTCCTCATCACCGAACTGCTGGGCGTCGAGGATGTTGCAGCCGTGGTCGAACAGCATGCCGGACACGCGGTAGACGATGCCGGTGCGGTCGGGGCAGGACAGGGTAAGAATGGAATCGGGGCGCATCGCCACAGTGTAGGGCAGCGCCCTGCCCAGCGGCCGGATGATCACGGATGCAACCGACCTGCTTGGTTCAGTCCCAAGCGATACTTTGGACTCCCCGTGGCAAGCTGGTCGGTCATGAACCTGTTGCAACTGATCCGCAGCTTCACCCGCACCGCAGAGACCGGCAGCATTGCCGCCGCGGCCCGCATCCTTGGCATCAGCGCCACCGCAGTCGGTCAGAACATCAACCGTCTGGAGGCCCACCTGGGCGTACGGTTGCTGAACCGAAGTACGCGGCAGCTGGCCCTCAGCGAGGCCGGCGCGCTGTACCTGGCGCAGGTGCGCCACATCGAAGCCGACCTGGCGCGCGCGCAGGCGATGGTCACCTCCGGTGACATCGAACCGGCGGGGCCGCTGCGCATCGCCGGCAGCAGCGCCTTCGGTCGCCACGTGCTGGCACCGTTGCTGCCTTCGCTGCAGCAACGCTACCCGCAGCTGCAGCTGGAGCTGCGCCTGACCGACCGCGCCGTGCAGCATGGTCCTGAGGCGGTGGACGCCAGCATCCGCATCGGGGCGCAGCTGGAGGACGGCGTTGTCGCACGGCAGCTGGCACGCGTGCCCTTCGTGTTCTGTGCCTCACCGGCCTACCTGAAGGCACACGGCACGCCGAAGCAGCCCTCCGAGCTGAGCGGTCATCGCGGGCTGCTGCACCGCTTCCCCACCGATGGCCGGCCGCTGCGCTGGGGCCTGCTGAAGGATGGACAGCGCGTGGACGCCGCGCTGCCGCCGAGCATGGTCTGCGATGACATCGATGCACTGGCAACGCTGGCCGCGGCCGGTGCCGGCATCACCCGGCTGGCCGCCTTCGTGGCCGAGCCGTACCTGCGCGATGGTCGCCTGCAGGCGGTGTTCGGCGCCGACACTGGATGGCGCCCGGAGCCGATGGAGGTCTATTTCTGCGTCAGCGACCGCCGCGATTTCACCGCCAAGATCCGCGCGCTGTTCGAGCACCTGCAGGCCGGCATGGCGCCGGCCTGGCGGGTGTGAACCTCAGCGCGTCTTGAACACGCCGCGCGCATCGCGCGGCTCGCAGCGCAGGTACTGCGGCGCCGGTTCCACGCTGTCGCGCAGCGCGGCGGCGGCATGCCACGGCCAGCGCGGGTCGTAGAGAATGCCGCGCGCCAAGGCCACAGCATCGGCGTGGCGATGGCGCAGGATCGATTCGGCCTGCTCGGGCTCGGTGATCATGCCCACGGCGATGACCGGCATGCGCACCTTGGCCTTGATCGCTGCTGCGAACGGTACCTGGTAGCCCGGACCGACGGTGATCTTCTGGCGCTCGTCCAGGCCGCCGCTGGAGACATGCAGGAAATTGCAGCCGCGCGCGTCCAGCACCTGGGCCAGCGCTTCGCTCTGCACCAGATCCCAACCGCCATCGACCCAGTCGCTGGCGGAAATACGCACGCCCACCGCGACCTTGTCGGACACCGCCGCACGCACCGCATCGAACACTTCCACCAGCAGGCGCAGGCGGTTCGGCAGCGAGCCACCGTAGCCATCGGTGCGGTGGTTGCTCAGCGGCGACAGGAACTGGTGCAGCAGATAACCGTGCGCGGCATGCAGCTCGATCAGCTCGAAGCCCAGGCGCTCGGCGCGCACCGCGCTGGCGGCGAAGGCGGCGATGACCTCGGCGATGCCGGCCTCATCCAGTTCCTGCGGTGCCGGGTCGGCGGCATGGAACGGCAGCGGCGACGGCGCCACGGTGGCCCAGCCACGCGCGTCATCGGCCGGCAGCTGGCCACCACCGTCCCACGGGCGGTTCACAGAGGCCTTGCGGCCGGCATGGCCCAGCTGGATGCCCAGCGGCATCGGCGACCAGCGGCGGACGCTGGCCAGCACCTGTGCCAGTGCGGCTTCGGTACCGTCGTCCCACAGGCCCAGGTCGGCCCAGCTGATGCGGCCGCGCGGTTCGACGGCGGTGGCTTCAAGGATCAGCAGGCCGGCACCGGACTGCGCCAGGTTGCCCAGATGCATGGCGTGCCAGTCGCTGGCACGGCCGTCTTCGGCGGAGTACTGGCACATCGGCGCGATGACGATGCGGTTGGACAGGGTCAGGGGGCCGAACGAGATCGGCGAAAACAGCTGGGTCACGGCGGTGATGAACGACGTAGGGGGTGCGTATTGCACCGCTGCGCGGCTCCTGGATCAACCGTCTGGATGGATCGCTGTTTCGCGCGGCCTGCTGAAGCCGAGCGTGGGCTCGGCTCTACAGAAACCAACAACCCCTTGTAGAGCCGAGCCCGCGCTCGGCTCAGCCCGCCACCCAACCGGCCAACGCCTCGGCGCAGTCCCGCTCGTCCTTGAACTGCAGCAGGTCGTCGGCACGGGTACGGCCACGATTCAGCGCCGCCACCGGCAACCCTGCCTTCGCGGCCGCCTGCACGAAGCGGAAACCGGAATAGACCATCAGCGACGAGCCCACCACCAGCACGGCGTCGGCCTGCTGCAGGTGCTCATGCACCGCCGCCACGCGTTCGCGCGGCACGTTCTCGCCGAAAAACACCACGTCCGGCTTCAGCACGCCGCCGCAATGCGGGCAGTCGGGCACCACGAACGTGGAGAAATCGGTCTCCAGGTCGGCGTCGCCATCCGGGGCGACGCCGGCCTGCAGCGCGTCCCAGCCGGGATTGGCGTCCAGCAGGCGCTGCTGGAACTCCTCGCGACCACTGCGGCGCTCGCAGCCCATGCAGCGCACCAGGTCCAGGCGGCCATGCAGGTCGATCACGTTGTGGCTGCCGGCGCGCTGGTGCAGGCCATCCACATTCTGGGTCAGCAGCACCTGCAGCTTGCCGCGGCGTTCCAGGGCGGCCAGGGCCTGGTGGGTGCCGTTGGGCCGGGCCAGGCCGAAGCGCGGCCAGCCCAGCAGGCTGCGCGCCCAGTAGCGCTGGCGGGTGGCCGCCTCGCCCATGAAGGCCTGGTAGGTCACCGGCGGCGTGCGTTTCCACTGACCGTCGGTATCGCGGTAATCGGGAATGCCCGAGGCGGTGCTGCAGCCGGCGCCGGTCAGCACGAACAGGCGCTGGGCGCGGTCGATGAAGTCGGTCAGTGGCGGGGTCATGGCTGCCAGATGGGGGCGCGGCCGTGCCCCCGCAAGCGCAGGTTCAGCCGGCGGATCAGGCCGCCGGCAGCGGCGGCACCGCGATCGGGTGGCCTTCCTCGTCCAGCGCGATCATCACGAAGTGGCCGCGGGTGCACAGCTTGCGCTCGCCGCTGTGCAGGTCTTCGGCGATCAGTTCCACCTCGACCTTCATCGAGCTGCGGCCGACTTCGACGATGCGGCCGATGGTTTCCACCATCTGGCCGATGCGGATCGGCAGCTTGAAGTCGACCTGGTCGCTGCGCGCGGTCACCACGGTACGGCGCGAGTAACGGGCGGCGGCCAGGAAGGCGGCCTTGTCCATCCAGGCCAGCGCCTGGCCACCGAACAGGGTGCCAAGGTGGTTGGTGTGATTGGGAAAGACGATTTCGGCCATGCGCACTTCGGTGGGCGGCACGGTCTCGGCGATCGGGGTCATGGGGGTGCTTCGGTGTGGGGTGCTGCGGATTCTAAGCGACCGGCGTGATGGCCATCGGAATGCACGTGCAACGGTCACCCGGCAGCGGTGCCCGCGCAGGCCGCGCCTGCGGCAGGCGTTACACTGCGCCACGCCCACTGCCAGGACCGCCCATGCCCGCCACTTCCGACCTGCTGGCCTTTGCGCTGGTTTCGCTGGCCATGGTGCTCACCCCTGGGCCGAACATGATCTACGTCATCTCGCGCTCGATCTGCCAGGGGCCGATGGCCGGCCTGATCTCGCTGGGCGGAGTGGCGCTGGGCTTCGTGTTCTACATGCTGTGTGCGGCACTGGGCATCACCGCCCTGCTGATGACTGTGCCGTTCGCCTACGACGCGCTGCGCATCGGTGGCGCGCTGTACCTGCTGTACCTGGCCTGGCAGGCACTCAAGCCCGGCGGCCGTTCGCCGTTTGCAGTGCGTGACCTGCCGCAGGACAGCCCGCGCAAGTTGTTCACCATGGGCTTCCTGACCAATCTGCTGAACCCGAAAGTGGCGGTGATGTACCTGTCGCTGCTGCCGCAGTTCCTGCACCCGGACAGCGAAGGCAGCGTGCTGATGCAATCGATCGTGCTGGGCTCCACCCAGATTCTGGTCAGTGTCAGCGTGAACGGCGTGATCGCGCTGACCGCCGGCAGCATCGCCGGCTTCCTGGCCGTGCGCCCCACCTGGCAGATGGTGCAGCGCTGGTTGATGGGCACGGTGCTGGCCGGGCTGGCAGTGCGCATGGCGGTGGAAGGGCGGCGCTGATCGTAGCGTCGAGCTTGCTCGACTGCTTTGCGCGAACGGCAGTCGAGCAAGCTCGACGCTACAAAGGCCCGCGTGCAGCATGACGGCCGGTAGCACCAGGCAGGCTCCGCCGGGCATGACCCGGCGCTAGCAACAAAAAACCCCGGCGTTGGCCGGGGTTTTTCGTTGCGACAGGCCTGACCGGTTCGATCAGAAGTTCATGTCGAAGGCGACTTCGCCCTGCACGCCGACCTGATAGGCCGAGACGCGGCGTTCGAAGAAGTTGGTCAGTTCCTGCACGTCCTGCAGTTCCATGAACGGCAGCGGGTTGCGCACGTTGTACTTCTTTTCCATGCCCAGCTTGGCGAAGTGCTGGTCGGCGCAATGCTGCAGGTACTGGCGCATGTCGCGGGTCGAGATGCCGGCCACGCCGCCGGACAGAACGTCCTCGGCGAACTGCACTTCGCATTCGATGGCTTCGGCCAGCATGTCGTAGACCTGCTGCTTCATCTCGTCATCGAACAGGTCCGGCTCTTCCTCACGCACCACGCGCACCGATTCGAACGCGAACTCCATGTGCGCGCTCTCGTCGCGGAACACCCAGTTGGTGCCCGAGGCCAGGCCCGGCAGCAGGCCGCGCGAACGGAAGTAGTACACGTAGGCAAACGCCGCGAAGAAGAACAGGCCTTCGATGCAGGCGGCAAAGCAGATCTGGTTGAGCAGGAACTGGCGACGCTCGGCACGGGTCTCGATGCGCTTCAGGTCCTGGATCGAGTCGATCCACTTGAAGCAGAAATCGGCCTTCTTCTTGATCGAGTCGATGTTCTCTACCGCGGCGAAGGCTTTGACGCGCTCTTCCGGATCCGGCAGGTAGTTGTCGAGCAGGGTCAGGTAGAACTGCACGTGCAGCGCTTCTTCATACAGCTGGCGCGACAGGTACATGCGCGCTTCGGGCGCGTTCAAGTGCTGGTACAGGTTCAGCACCAGGTTGTTGGACACGATCGAGTCGCCGGTGGCGAAGAACGCGACCAGGCGGTGGATCAGGTGACGCTCACCCGGCGACATCTTGCTGTGCAGGTCGGTGATGTCGATCTGGAAGTTGATCTCTTCCACCGTCCAGGTGTTCTTGATCGCGTTCCGGTACATGTCATAGAACTGCGGGTAGCGCATCGGGCGCAGGGTCAGTTCAAAACCGGGATCGAGCAGCATCTGCTTGGGCTTGTCGGCCATGGGTGTTTCCTTGAATTCCTGGGTGAGCCGCCGGGCATGGCCCGGCGCTACCGTGGGTGTTTTTCCGCAGCCGAGCATGGCTCGGCTCTACAGGTGCGAGGTGTTCGAGTGCCGACCAACGGTCGGCACCCACCGCGCGGTGTCTTACTGGCAGGCCTCGCAGGCTTCCGGGTTTTCCAGCGAGCAGGCGATGGCTTCGTCCGGGCTGAACACCTTGGCCGGCGCGGCAGCGCTCACCGTGGTCTTGGCGATCTTGGTGGCCGGGCGCGAACGCAGGTAGTAGGTGGTCTTGATGCCCTGCTTCCAGGCGTACATGTACATGGAGGACATCGCGCCGATGTTCGGGCTTTCCATGAACAGGTTGAGCGAGGCCGACTGGTCGATGAAGGCGCCGCGCTCGGCGGCCATGTCGATCAGCGAACGCATCGGCAGCTCCCACGCGGTGCGGTAGACCTCGCGCAGCGTTTCCGGAATCTGCGCCACGCCGGCGATGGAACCTTCGGCCAGCTTGATGGCGTCGCGCATGTCGGCAGTCCACAGGCCCAGCTTCTTCAGCTCGTTCACCAGGTAACGGTTGACCTGCAGGAAGTCACCGGACAGGGTCTCGCGCTTGAACAGGTTGGACACCTGCGGCTCGACGCACTCGTAGCAACCGGCGATCGAGGCGATGGTCGCGGTCGGTGCAATCGCGATCATCAGCGAGTTGCGCAGGCCGTGTTCCTTGATGCGGGCGCGCAGGGCATCCCAGCGTGCAGTGTCTTCCGGCACCACGTTCCAGGCGTCGAACTGCAGTTCACCGCTGGCGGCACGGGTGTCGTTGAACGACGGGTGCTTGCCGCGTTCCTGGGCCAGCTCGCAGGAGGTTTCCAGCGCGTGGAAGTAGATCGCTTCGGCGATCTTCTTCGACAGGGCGCGGGCCTCGGCGCTGTCGAACGGCAGGCGCTTGCGGAAGAACACGTCCTGCAGGCCCATGCAGCCCAGGCCGACCGGACGCCAGCGCAGGTTGGCGCGGCGGGCGGTTTCGATCGGGTAGAAGTTCAGGTCGATGACGCGGTCGAGCTGGCGCACGGCCAGGCGCACGGTCTCGGCCAACTTGTCGAAGTCGAACTCGTTGTGCTCGTCGAAGTGGTTGCCCAGGTTGATCGAACCCAGGTTGCACACCGCGGTTTCATCGTTGGAGGTGACTTCCAGGATTTCCGTGCACAGGTTGGACAGGTGGATCACGTTGCCCGGACGCAGGGTCTGGTTGCTGGCGCGGTTGCACTTGTCCTTGAAGGTCATCCAGCCGTTGCCGGTCTCGGCCAGCGTACGCATCATGCGGGCGTAAAGCTTGCGGGCGGAGATGGTGCGGTTGGCCTTGCCCTGGGCTTCGGCCTGCAGGTAGGCGGCCTCGAAGGCTTCGCCGAACAGGTCGGTGAACTCCGGCACGACGCGCGGATCGAACAGCGACCATTCCTGGTCGGCCTCGACACGCTTCATGAACAGGTCCGGCACCCAGTTGGCCAGGTTCAGGTTGTGCGCACGGCGGGCTTCGTCACCAGTGTTGTCGCGCAGCTCGAGGAAGTCCTCGATGTCGGCGTGCCAGGTTTCCAGGTACACGCAGGCCGCGCCCTTGCGCTTGCCGCCCTGGTTCACCGCGGCCACGGACGAATCCATGGTCTTCAGCCACGGCACGATGCCGTTGGAGTGGCCGTTGGTCGACTTGATGAGCGAGCCACGCGAACGCACGCGGGTGTAGCTGACGCCGATACCGCCGGAGAACTTCGACAGCTGGGCGATGTCGCCGTACTTGGAATAGATCGACTCCAGCGAATCCTGCGGCGAATCCAGCAGGAAGCACGAGGACAGCTGCTCGTGGGTGGTGCCGGAGTTGAACAGGGTCGGGCTGGACGGCAGGTAGTCCAGGTTGCCCATGCGCTTGTACAGCGCCAGGGTCTCGGACACGTCCTCGCTCAGCGCGCTGGCGATGCGCAGGAAGAACTGCTGCGGGGTCTCGATCACCTTGCGGGTGTGCGGGTGGCGCAGCAGGTAGCGGTCGTACAGGGTACGCAGGCCGAAGTAATCGAAGTTCAGGTCCAGCGAGATGTCGATGGCATCGTTGAGCTTGCGTGCGTTGGTCTGCACGAAGTTCAGCAGGCGGTCGTTGATCAGGCCGACCTCATGGCCACGGCTGACCGACTGCGAGAAGGCATAGATTTCCTGGCCGGAGACTTCCTTGGCGATGTAGTTGGCCAGCAGGCGCGCGGCGAGGCGGCCGTACTCGGGCTCTTCACCGATCAGCAGGGCGGCGGTGCGGATGGACAGTTCGTCCAGCTCGCGGGTGGTGGCGCCGTTGTACAGGCCGGAAATGGTGCGGGTGGCCACGCGCATCGGATCGACGGCGTGCAGGCCTTCGGAGGAACGCTGCACCGCGCGCACGATCTTGTTCAGGTCAACCAGTTCGGTGGTCCCGTTGCGCTTGGTCACACTCATCGCGTTGGCCGTCGGCGGCGACGTCAACAGGAATTCGCTTTCCTTCTCGATGGTGGCGCTGGATTCGGTGCTCACGGCGTATGTCCTCTTGGCGTGATTTGGGGGTGCTCGATGCATCGGGGTGACGCAGCCCGGGACATGACGGCCCAGGATGGCAGGACGGCGTCGCAGGGGATGAGACCCTGCGCCTGCCACTGCCGTTGACGACCGCGGATGGGAACCCCGGGCAACCCCTGGAATTGGGGTTGCTGCGACCGACGGCCACAAGATAGTGGGGGTAAAGGGGTCCGTCAACGCCAAATGTAGTGAAATTCGGCAATCCCTTGCGCCGCAAGGATCGTGCCATCGGCGCCAGGATCAGACGCTTCAGACCTGCCGGAACGGGCTGCGCAGTCAAGCCCGAAAGGCGTCATTGCGGTGGTACAACGCACCGCGAAAACGGAACAATGACAGCTTCACATGACAGTGATGAAACTGGCTAGGGACAACCCTGTGGATAGGTGGTGGGCAGCCGGTGGGAATCCGGTGGACGGGTGACTTCCGGCCGGTGACGCGCTCGGACGGGCGGCGGATGCTGGCCGCTCGCTCCCGGAAAAGGACGCTCCGATGCACCTGCGGTTGCCCGCGCTGGCCATGCTGCCTGCCCTGTTCATTGCCCCGGCGCTGGCCGCCGAAGGGCCGGACCTGCGTTCGGACCAGTGCGGCATCCATACCGACTATGACGTGCTGGTGGACAGCGGCGGCATCTGGCTGCGGCATGGCCCGCTGGCGCCGCATGAAGTGGTGTTCCACGACGGCGAGCTGAGCCTGGACGGCAGGATGGTCACGGTCAGCGCCGCAGACGCCGCCCGCCTGCGGCAGATGGAGGCCGGTGCGCGCCAGCTGATGCCGGCGGCCACCGCGCTGGCCCACGAAGTCTCCGGGGTCACCTTCGATGCGTTGGACGCCGCCTTCGAGGCCATCACCGGCACGTCCCGCAATCGCCAGATGCGTGCGATGCGCGGCGAGATGCAGGACTGGATCGACGCCAGCCTGGGCCGCGGCTACTGGGAACAGGACGCCTTCGGCGACGGCTTCGACGCGCACATCGAGCAGATGGCCGAGACGATGGCCGGGTCGATGACCCGCAGCGTGCTGTGGCAGGTGTTCACCGGCCGCGCCGGCGCCATGGAGCGCCGCGCCGACCGCCTCGATGCCGAAGTCGACCGCCGCATGGAAGCGCGCAGCCAGCAGCTGGAAGCCAAAGCAATGGCCCTGTGCCCGCTGGTGCAGTCACTGGCGCAGGCCCACGATGCACTGGAAGTGCGCTACCAGGGACAGCCGCTGCGGCTGCTGGAGCGCGGCGAGAGCGTACGGGTGGAGCACGGCAGCGGTTCGGGCCTGCATGTGTCGGCAGGGCCGGATGAGCGGCCGCGCGGGAATGTCGTTGCACCCTCCCGATAACTGCGCGGCGCTGCTGTAGAGCCGAGCCCATGCTCGGCTCCCTTTCGGCACATCATGCAGAAGCAGCCGAGCGTGGGCTCGGCTCTACAGTAAACCACCCTCACGCCCGGTGCGGGGTACCCAGGTACTCGGCGCTTTGCATCTCGATCAGGCGCGAGGCGGTGCGCTCGAACGCGCCCTGCAGGCGCTGGCCGGTGTACAGCTCGATCGGCGAGGTGCTGGCGGTGCAGACCAGGTTGACGTGGCGGTCGTACAGCTCGTCGATCAGGTTGACGAAGCGGCGCGCGGCATCTTCGTTCAGGCGGTCGAAGGCGGGGATGCCGCCCAGCAGCACCGTGTTGAACTCGTGCGCGATCTCGATGTAATCCGAGGGCCCGCGCGGGCCTTCGCACAGCGCGGCGAAATCGAACCAGGCAATGCTCTTGCCGCGGCCACGCACCGGGATCTTGCGGCCCTCGATCTCGATGTTGCCGGGCTTGGCCGGCTGGCCGCCGCTCAATTCGTTCCAACGCGTGGCCAGCCAGTCGTCGCTGTCGGCCGCCAGCGGTGCGCGGTATACCGGCGAGCGGGTCAGCGCGCGCATGCGATAGTCCTCGGTACCTTCGGCGTACAGCTCGACGCAGAAGCGCTGCAGCAGGCTGATGGCCGGCAGGAAGCTCTCGCGCTGCAGGCCGTTGAGGTACAGGTTCTCCACCGCGGTGTTGGAGGTGGTGACCAGGGTCACGCCCTCGGCAAACAGGCGCTCCAGCAGCCGCGCCAGCAGCATCGCATCGCCGATGTCGGTGACGAAGAATTCATCCAGCACCAGCACGCGCAGGTTGCTGCGCCATTCCTGGGCGATCTTCGCCAGCGGGTCGCTCTGGCCCTGGTGCTCGCGCAGGCGCTCGTGGATGCTGCGCATGAAACGATGGAAATGGGTGCGGTACTTCTGCTTGATCGGTAGCCCGTCGTAGAACAGGTCCACCAGGAAAGTCTTGCCGCGGCCGACGCCGCCCCAGAAGTACAGGCCCTTCACCGGCTCGGGCTTCTTCCAGAACGAGGACAGGCGGTCCAGCCAGCCGTCCTCGGCACTGTCCAGCAGGCCCAGGTGGATGCGGTCCAACTCGGCCAGCGCCGCATGCTGGGCCGGGTCGTTCTGCCAGTCGCCACGGGCAACCCCTTCCGCGTACCGCTGCGACGGGGTCAACTCGGTTGCACTCATGCCGCCGCGCCCAGCCAGTGCTTGACGCCGTGGGTCAGTGCGCCGCGCAGATCGATCAGCTTGCGGTGGAAGAAATGGCTGGTCTCGGGCATGCGCACCAGCTCATGCGGGAAATCCAGCGTGTCCAGCCACTGGTAGACGGCCTGCGGGTCGACGATCTCGTCCTGCTCGCCCTGGATCACCAGCCAGCGGGCCGGCGGTGCGATGCCATCGAAATCCCAGCGGCCGGCCGGCGGCGCGATCGAGATCAGCGCTTCGGGCTGCAACTCGCCCGCGGCCTTCAGCGACACGAACGAACCGAAGCTGAAACCGGCCAGCCACAGGCGGTCGTCCGGACGCTGGCTGCGCACCCAGGCGGCGACGGCCTTCAGGTCGTCCTGCTCGCCCACGCCATGATCGAACTCACCGGTCGAACCACCCACGCTGCGGAAGTTGAAGCGCACCGTGGCGATACCCAGCTCGCGCAGGGTGGTGGCGGTCATGGTGACCACCTTGTTGTGCAGCGTGCCGCCCTCGGTGGACAGCGGATGGCAGACGATGGCCACGATCGGCTGCACCGGCACATCGGCCTTGGGCAGGTCGACGACCACTTCCAGCGGGCCGGCCGGGCCGTCCAGTTCGAGGCAGGCGGTTTCGCCAGGGGCAACGGGGAACGAAGGCTTGTGCATGGCACCATGATACCGTCCCCTGTCCCTGCCCTGTGCCCGCCCCATGCTCTACCTGTCTTTGGCCGTGATCTGCAGTGTGCTGGTTTCGGTGGTGTTGAAGGTGGCCGGACGCCGTCAGCTGGATGTTGCGCAGATGGTCACCTGGAACTATCTGGTGGCGGCAACGCTCACCGCCGTGGTACTGCAGCCGCCGCTGGACGCACTGCGCGCGCCGCATGCCCCGTGGCTGTCATTGCTGGCGCTGGCGGTGGTGCTGCCGTCGATCTTCCTGGTGCTGGGCCGCGCGGTGGCCGTGGCCGGCATCGTCCGCAGCGACGTGGCACAGCGGCTGTCGCTGCTGCTGTCATTGGCCGCCGCCTTCCTGTTCTTCGGCCAGACCGCCACGCCCTGGAAGCTGGCTGGGCTCGCCCTGGGCCTGCTGGCGATGGTGGCCATCAGCCTGCGCCCACGCGGCCCGGCGGTGGCGTCGTCGCCCGGTGGCTGGGGCTGGCTGCTGGGGGTATGGGCCGGGTTTGCGGTGGTGGACGTGCTGCTCAAGCAGGTGGCGCTGTCCGGCACGCCGTCGATGGCGGCGGTGCTGGCCAGCTTCAGCGTGGCCTTCGTGCTGATGCTGGTGCTGCAGCTGTGGCGGCACGCCAGTGGCCGCAGCCGGCTGGCCTGGCGCAACCTCGGCGCGGGCTCGCTGCTGGGCCTGCTCAATGGCGGCAACATCCTTTTCTATGTGCACGCGCACCAGTCGATGCCGGACAGCCCGGCCACCGTGTTCGCCGGGATGAACATCGGCGTGGTGGTGCTGGGCGCGCTGGTGGGCGTGTTCGCCTTCGGCGAGGCCACCACGAAGTGGAACCGCGCCGGGCTGGCGCTGGCGGTGCTGGCGATCGGGTTGATCGCCTGGGGGTGAGCGTTGGTTGCGGCGGGCCATTTCCGCGCCCGCGGTGGGATGTCACTTTTCTTTTCGCGCGAAAAGAAAAGTAACCAAAAGAAACGCGCCGCCAGCCGCGAGCCGGTGCTGTGCACCGGTTCCCTGCGCTTCTCGGTGAACCAGGGGACGGCGCCGAACTCGCTGCGCTCAGACATCGGCGCCTCTTCGCCCCTGATTCACCTGCGATGCTCGGCTCGCTTGAAGGCGGACTGGTAGATCAAAAGCAAAGGCGGCATCCGTGCCGATCAAGGTGCCTACCAGAGCAGATCCCCGGCGAACCTTATCTGTCGAAACCCAGCAGCAGTGGGTCGTGGTCGGAGCTGCGCCACGGGCCCTGCACGTTGCGACCCTGGTAGCCGCTGGCGTCCTGCTCGTCGGCGTTGCTGTGCCATTCGGCGGCACCTCGCAGGCGCTTGGCCATGCCCGGGCTCAGCAGTGCATGGTCGAGGCGGCCGGTGTAGCCGTTGTAGACGTAGCTGTAGGGATGCTCGACCTTTGCCACCTTGAAAGCATCCTGCCAGCCCAGGTCATGCAGGGCGCGGATCGGGTCTTCCATCGCGTAGGCATTGAAATCGCCCAGCAGCACGGCGTCCTTGGCTCCGGTACCGGTCGGGTCGGTCTGCAGCCAGGCATGCAGCTGCTGCGCCGAGGTCACGCGGGTCGCGTTCCAGCAGCCCTGGTTGTCGTTGCGGTCGGCGTCGGCACCGGCGGCGTCGCGGCAGCCCTTCGACTTGAAGTGGTTGGCGACCACCACGAACGGCGCACCCTGCTTGCCCTGGAAGGCCTGCGCCAACGGCACGCGGCTGTGCTCGACGAACGGGCCACCGGTCAGCGTGGCCGGCTTGCCCAGCGGCTGCAGGCGGCTGCTGCGGTAGATGATGCCAACCCGGATCGGATTGTCGCCGGGGCCGTTGCCGGCATCGACGAAGCGCCAGTCGCCCTGCGCGCCACGGTCGCGGTTGAGTGCGTCGACCAGTTCGGCAATGGCCGACTGCGGACCATAGCCATCGTTCTCCAGTTCCATCAGCGCGGCGACATCGGCGCCCAGCGCGTTGACCGTGGTGACCAGCTTGGCCACCTGCGCCTTGTGCTCGTCCAGGGTGCGCGCGCCGCGCAGGGTCGGGAAGCCACCGCCCTGGCCATCACCATTGAAGAAGTTCTCCAGGTTGAAGGCCGCCACGTGCAGGCTGCCCGGCACGGTCGGCACCGCCGGACGCTTCAGCTCCGGCAGCTTCAGCACGCCTTCGACCTGCAGGCGCGGACGGCCCTGTGCGTCCACGCGCACGATGCCCTCCACATTGCGCAGCTGCATGCCGGTGCGCAGCACCGGGTGGGCCGGCAGGTAGGCCACGCTGGCCGGGTCGCGGGCATCGCTGCCGTCGTCCAGCACCAGGCGGCGGCGCTGGTTGTCGGCCATCACCTGCTCGTAGCCGGCAGTACCCGGCGCGGCCACTTCGGTGGGCTGCCAGAGGCGGCCATCGAAGGCCACGGTGAGCTGGCCAAAGCGCTCAAGGCCGTCGGTACCGGCCAGGGTGAGCGGTGCGGCGATGCGCACGCGCTGGCCATCCAGCGCACGCCAGTCGGCCGGCGCGGCGGTCAGCACCACGGTGGCGCTGCTGCGCGCGGTGGAGGGCGACGCGACCGGTGCGGCCTGCGGCTGGGCCTGGGCAAAGGCGCCGGCCGGCAGCAGCAGGGACAGGGCAAGGGCGAGGGAACGGCGGCGCATCAACGGGCGACTCCATGGAAGAGGCGCACAGACTAACCCTGAAATGCGAAACCCCAGCGACGCGCGCGGTTTTGGCCTTGGCCGGCAAAGCCCCCGGCGGCGGTCGGAGAACGACCGGGGCGATTGGGCGATCGGCGGGTAGAGTCGACTGTCAGTCGACTATCGCGCGCAGCGCGGGTTTTTCGGCGGCGTTGGGAAGATCAGTCGACTGACAGTCGACTCTACCGGCGGTTTCGCGGTTTCGCCGTTCGCCGCCTACTTCAGGTTGCCCAGCATCCAGTCCACGGTGGCGTGGATCTGTTCCTCGGTCAGCGCCGGGTTGCCGCCCTTGGGTGGCATGATGCCGCCATCCGGGCCGGTGTAGCCCTCGATGGCGTGCTTGTAGAGGGTGTCCTTGCCCTGTGCGATGCGCTTGTCCCAGTGCGAATGGTCCAGCGTCGGCGCCATGCCCACACCGGTGGTGTGGCAGGCGGTGCACAGGTTGTCGAAGATGACCTTGCCGTCCTTGGTGCCACCGTAGGCCACCTGCGACGCGGCCTTGGCCAGCGCGGCGGCCTTGGCCGCTGCCTGCGCGGCGGCGCCGGTGCTGCCGGCATAGACCGCACCGGTGGGCGAGATGCGCTGCTCGGTGCGCTTGGCCGCGGTCGGCGACACCTCGGGCGGAATCCGGGTGTGGATGTAGGCGGCAAGGAGGATGAGGCCGAGGGTGATGGTCGCCAGCAGCGCGATCACCATGGAGAAGCGTTTCAGGAACTCCAGATCGTAATTCCGCACTCTTCGTTACCCCTGGCTGATAGTCGTTGGACCACGGCTGAGCGACTGCGTGATGGACCGAGTATAGAACGCGCTTTGCGTGCGACAACAGGCGTCACTGCTGGTGCGGCGCAACATGCCCACCCGGTAGTGCCGGCCGCTGGCCGGCATCGCCATCCCGCCGGATAGATCGTGCAGAAGCCGGCCAGCGGCCGGCTCTACCACGTTACCGGGCGCCGATCGCGCGCAGGCAGAAGCTGCAGATCGCATCCACCAGCGCGTCCTCGTCGCGGTGTGCTTCGCGGCTGGGCGCGGTGGGACCGACCATCGCCTCGGTGAAGGCACCGACCAGGCAGGCGGCGGCCACATGCGCGTCCTGCGCCGGCAGCTCACCGGCCGCCACGCCCTCCTCCACCAGCCGCAGGAACACGTCGCCGAAGGCGCGACGACCGCGCATGCGCTCGGCTTCCACATCCGGGTCGACCGGTTCGACGATGAAGGCATGCGCCAGCCCCGGCCCGGCCAGGGCGCGGCGGACGAAGGCGGTGATCGCCAACCGCAGGCGCTCGCTGGCCACCTCCGGGCCGCTGGCGATGCGCTCCATGATCGCCACCTCGTGGGCCACGGCGGCGTTGAGCACCTCCACGAACAGCTCGGCCTTGGACGGGAAGTGGCGGTAGATCAGGCCGGTGGACACCCCGGCCTGGGTCGCTACGGCCGTCACCGGGGCATTGCGCCAGCCGCCGGTGGCGACCAGCTCGCGAGTGGCCAGCAGGATCCGTTCACGGGCGCCCGCCAGGCGTTCTTCCATCAGTGCAGAGCGTTTATAGGCCATGTTTTGATTCTATTTTCAATTTTTGAATTTGTATTCACTTCTTGCCCGAACCCCGCTACGCTGGGGTCCAATCGCCCGTGCGGGCAGCGGTCCTGCAGACCGCCGCCCGCTCCCCCGCCGGGTGCGTCCATTTCCTGCCATCCCGCCGTGGAGCCACCACAATGCACGTGCCATCCCTGAACTTCGACCTTGGCGAAGACATCGACCTGCTGCGCCAGAGCGTGGCCCATTTTGCCGCCGCCGAGGTCGCACCGCTGGCCGCCGAGGCCGATGCCACCAACCAGTTCCCGCTGGCTCTGTGGCCGAAGCTGGGCGAACAGGGCCTGCTCGGCCTCACCGTGGAGGAAGAATACGGTGGTACCGGCATGGGCTACCTGGCCCACGTGGTGGCGATGGAAGAAGTCTCGCGCGCTTCCGGTGGCATCGGCCTGTCCTATGGCGCGCACTCCAACCTGTGCGTGAACCAGCTGCGCAAGAACGGCAACGAAGAACAGAAGCAGCGCTTCCTGCCCGGCCTCTGCAATGGCAGCCTGGTCGGCGCGCTGGCGATGAGCGAACCGGGTGCCGGTTCGGACGTGGTGTCGATGAAGCTGCGCGCCGACAAGCGCGGCGACCGCTACGTGCTCAACGGCAACAAGATGTGGATCACCAACGGCCCGGACGCCGACGTGCTGGTGGTCTATGCCAAGACCGACATGGAGGCCGGCGCCAAGGGCATCACCGCGTTCCTGGTCGAGAAGGGCATGAAGGGCTTTTCCACCGCGCAGAAGCTGGACAAGCTGGGCATGCGCTCCTCGCCCACCTGCGAACTGGTGTTCCAGGACTGCGAAGTGCCGGAGGAAAACGTGCTGGGCCAGGTCGGCGGTGGCGTGCGCGTGCTGATGTCCGGCCTGGACTATGAGCGCGTGGTGCTGTCCGGTGGCCCGCTGGGCCTGATGGCCGCGGCCATGGACGTGGTGATGCCGTACGTGCACGAGCGCCACCAGTTCGGTGAAGCGATCGGCAGCTTCCAGCTGATCCAGGCCAAGATCGCCGACATGTACGTGGGCCTGGGCGCCTGCCGTGCGTATGTCTATGCCGTGGCGCGCGCCTGCGACCAGGGCCGCACCACCCGCCAGGACGCCGCCGGTGCCATCCTGTACGCCGCCGAGAAGGCCACCTGGCTGACCGGCCAGGCGATCCAGATCCTGGGTGGCAACGGCTACATCAACGAATATCCGACCGGCCGTTTGTGGCGCGACGCCAAGCTGTATGAAATCGGCGCCGGCACCTCGGAGATCCGCCGCATGCTGATCGGCCGCGAACTGTTCCAGCGCACCCTGTAAGGCTACCGCGATGACCGTCCTGAACAGCCAGCTGCAACCGGGCAGCGAAACGTTTGAAAGCAACCGCGCGGCCATGCAGGCCGTGGTTGATGACCTGCACGCCACGCTTGCCCGCACTGCACTGGGCGGCAACGAGGCGGCACGCGCCAAGCACACCGCGCGCGGCAAGCTGCTGGTGCGCGACCGCATCGACGCCCTGCTCGACCCCGGCAGCGCCTTTCTGGAAATCGCGCCGTTGGCCGCGCATGGCATGTACGAAGACGCCGTGCCTGCCGCGGGCGTGGTGGCCGGCATCGGCCGCGTCAGCGGCGTGGAATGCGTGATCGTGGCCAACGACGCCACGGTCAAGGGCGGCACCTACTATCCGATGACGGTGAAGAAGCACCTGCGCGCGCAGGAGATTGCCGAGCAGAACCATCTTCCGTGCATCTACCTGGTCGATTCCGGTGGCGCGTTCCTGCCGTTGCAGGACGAAGTCTTCCCCGACCGCGACCATTTCGGCCGCATCTTCTACAACCAGGCCAATCTGTCCGCGCAGGGCATTCCGCAGATCGCCTGCGTGATGGGCAGCTGCACCGCCGGTGGCGCCTACGTGCCGGCGATGAGCGACGAGACGGTGATCGTGCGCGAGCAGGGCACGATCTTCCTCGGCGGCCCGCCGCTGGTGAAGGCGGCCACCGGTGAAGTGGTGACGGCCGAGGAGCTGGGCGGCGCCGATGTGCACACCCGCATCTCCGGCGTGGCCGACCATATGGCCGACAACGATCTGCAGGCACTGGCACGGGTGCGCGCGATCATCGCGCAGTTGAACTGGCGCAAGCCGGAGCCGGCGATGGCGGTGCAGCCTTCGGAAGAACCGCTGCTGCCGGCGCATGAGTTGTACGGGGTGATCCCCGCCGATACGCGCAAGCCCTACGACGTGCGCGAAGTGATCGCGCGGCTGGTCGATGGCTCGCGCTTCGATGAGTTCAAGCCGCGCTACGGCGCAACGCTGGTGACCGGCTTCGCGCATCTGAACGGCTACCCGATCGGCATCATCGCCAACAACGGCATCCTGTTCTCCGAGTCGGCACTGAAGGGCGCGCACTTCATCGAGCTGTGCACCCAGCGCAACATCCCGCTGGTATTCCTGCAGAACATCACCGGCTTCATGGTCGGCCGCAAGTACGAACAGGGCGGCATCGCAAAGGACGGCGCCAAGCTGGTGATGGCCGTGGCCTGTGCCAAGGTGCCCAAGTTCACCGTGGTGATCGGCGGCTCGTTCGGTGCCGGCAATTACGGCATGTGCGGCCGCGCCTATTCGCCCAACTTCCTGTGGATGTGGCCGAACGCGCGCATCGGCGTGATGGGTGGCGAGCAGGCCGCCAGCGTGCTGGCCACGGTCAAGCGCGATGGCATCGAGGCCAAGGGCGGCCAGTGGCCGGCAGCGGAGGAAGACGCCTTCAAGGCACCGATCCGCGACCAGTTCGAGCAGCAGGGCCACCCGTACTACGCCAGCGCACGCCTGTGGGACGACGGCGTGATCGATCCGGCCGACACCCGCCGGGTGCTGGCCCTGGCGCTGTCGGCCAGCCTCAACGCCGCCCCGCAGCAGACGCGCTTCGGCGTGTTCCGCATGTAACCCGCGCCATGACCGAGCCTGTTGCCATGTTCATCAAAGTCCTGATCGCCAACCGCGGCGAAATCGCCTGCCGCGTCATCGCCACCTGTCGCCGCCTTGGCATCGCCACCGTGGCGGTGTATTCCGATGCCGACCGCAACGCACGCCATGTGCGCCTTGCCGACGAAGCCCTCCACATTGGTCCGGCCGCTGCACGTGAGAGCTACCTGCGCGGCGATGCCCTGCTCGACGCCGCACGCCTGACCGGCGCGCAGGCCATCCACCCCGGTTACGGCTTCCTGTCCGAGAATGCCGACTTCGCCGATGCCTGCGCTGCAGCCGGCATCACCTTCATCGGGCCGCCGGCCAGCGCCATCCGCGCGATGGGCGACAAGAGCGCGGCCAAGGCGCTGATGGCCAAGGCCGGTGTGCCGCTGACCCCGGGCTACCACGGCGACCAGCAGGCACCGGACTTCCTGCGCGCGCAGGCCGATGGCATCGGCTACCCGGTGCTGATCAAGGCCAGTGCCGGCGGCGGTGGCAAGGGCATGCGCAAGGTCGAGCGCAGCGAGGATTTCGTCGACGCACTGGCCAGCTGCCAGCGCGAAGCGGCCTCGGCGTTCGGCAATGACCACGTGCTGGTCGAGAAGTACGTCGAGCGCCCGCGCCATATCGAGATCCAGGTATTTGGCGACAGCCACGGTGAGGCGGTCTACCTGTTCGAGCGCGACTGCTCGGTGCAGCGCCGCCACCAGAAGGTGCTGGAAGAAGCGCCGGCGCCGGGCATGAGTGCGGAACGTCGTGCTGCGATGGGCAAGGCCGCGGTCGATGCCGCGCGTGCGGTGGGCTACGTCGGTGCCGGCACGGTGGAATTCATCGCCGGCCCGGATGGCGATTTCTACTTCATGGAAATGAACACCCGCCTGCAGGTCGAACACCCGGTGACCGAGTACATCACCGGTACCGATCTGGTGGAGTGGCAGCTGCGCGTGGCCTCGGGCCAGCCGCTGCCGCTGCGCCAGGAAGAGCTGGCGATTCACGGTCATGCCATCGAAGCACGCCTGTACGCCGAAGATGCCGACCGCGGCTTCCTGCCGTCCACCGGTACCCTGCGCCGCCTGCGCCTGCCCACGCCGTCGGCCCATGTGCGCGTGGATACCGGCGTGGAGGAAGGCGACAGCATCACGCCGTACTACGATCCGATGATTGCCAAGCTGATCGTCTGGGACGTGGACCGCGACGCCGCACTGCGCCGCATGAGCCAGGCCCTGGCCGACTGCCAGGTGGTGGGCGTGACCACCAATGCCGGCTTCCTGCGCCGGCTGGTGAACACCGATTCGTTCGCGCACGCCAAGCTGGATACCGCGCTGATCGAACGCGAACAGGCGGCATTGAGTGCAGTGGGCGACGCGGATGATGCCTTGGGGCAGCTGGCCGCCGTGGCCGCGGTTGCAAGCACTGCCGGTGCCAGCACCGATGCGCGCGACCCGCATTCGCCGTGGCAGGCCCAGGACGGCTGGCGCCTTGGCGCATCGGCACCGCGCCTGCTGCCGCTGCAGCAGGGCGAACGCAAGCACACGCTGAAAGTATGGGCACAGGCCGATGGCTGGCGCGTGCAGCGCGATGACGCCGCACCGGTGCAGGTGATCGGCACGGCCGATGCGCAGCGCTTGTCAGTGCAGTTGGATGGCCGTCGCTGGTCACTGCAGCAGCTGCGCGAAGGCGATCAGCTGTATCTGTTCGGCGCCGATGGCCAGCACCGCTTCACCCTGCATGATCCGGTGGGCGAATCGGACCACGCCGTGGCCGATGCCGGCAGCCTGCTGGCGCCGATGCCGGGCAAGATCGTCGCGACACTGGTCGCGGTCGGCACCGAGGTCAAGCGCGGCACGCCGCTGGTGGTGCTGGAAGCGATGAAGATGGAGCACACGCTGCAGGCACCGGCGGACGGCACGGTGAAGGGTTACCGCGCCAAGGCCGGCGACCAGGTGGGTGACGGTGCGGTGCTGGTGGACTTCGAAGCGGCGTGAACGCCGGGGCGGCGACCGCTCAGCGGTCGTCGCCCGCCACCACCCGGCCAGCGGGATCGAATTCGGCCGTGTCCAGCGTGGCACTGCGCCAGCCCAGGCCGCAGATGGCCATCGCGCTCTGTCCGATGCCATCGAAACCGAAGGCGCGATCGACATCGGCATCGTTGATGGCTGCGGTGACGAATGCCGCCAGGCCACGCTCGGTCGCGCACAGGTACAACAGTTGCGAGATGTGGCCGACATCCAGCGTCACCGCACGATATGCCTTGGCGTGGTTGCGGTACTTCCAGAAGCAGCGGTCGTACCGCGGTGCCAGCACCAGCAGCGCCGGTGCATCGGCGAACCACTCCTGACCGGACAGCATCCGCCGTGCCAGCGCAGGCAATGCATCTGCCGGCGGCGAAGGCAACGGCAGTACCGCGTGCTGCACGGGGTGGTAGTGGTACAGCCCCGGTACCAGCCCTTCCACGTTCTGTACCAGCAGGAAACCTTCGGTAGGATGCAGGCCGCCACCAGAGGGCACGTTCTTCTTCAGGAACTCGGTATCACGCTCGACCTTCTGCACCGCATGGGCCATCAGCGTGCGCTGCAGCACCTGGGCCAGCAGCGGCAATGGCAGCGCACGCTGCGGGTCGAAATTGCGGCAGGTCGTGCGCTGCGCCAGCAGCGCGTCGAACGCGGCCTCTTCGCTGCGCGGCAACGGCTGGTAGTCGCCCTGCATCGGCTGCACCACCGGCGGCGGCGGTCCCAGCCGCTGGCGCAGGCCGGCAGCGGTATCCAGACCCTGCCGGCGCATGTCCTCCACGCTGTCCACGGCCTGCCAGCGCGCATGGCGATGAGCCAGTGCAGCCAACGGCCACCATTGACTGCGCCGCAATGCCTCATCACGCATCTGGTGCCCGACCTCATCCGGCGGGTCGGTCAGCAGCAGCCCCTGCTCGACCAGGCGCGCCAGCATCGCCGGAGAGGTGCCGGCCGGCGGTTCGCTCCAGCGATGCGCGCTGAGCTCGCCCAGCAACTGGCGCTCCTCGGCGTCCACCGGCAGGGGTTGGTCCAGGTGGGCGGCCAAGGCCACCCAGCTGATCTGGCTGTCCATCTCGGCGTGGCCGGCCAGCATCGCGCGCAGGTCCAGGGTGACCGACTCGCGGGGCTCGAACATCAGGCTGGCGCAGCGGCGCAGGCGCATGGGTTTCCTTCCTCCTGCCGCACAACCGGCATAGCAGCAACGACCGCGGCGCGGCCAACTTTAGCGACAGGCACGCCACCGCCCTCAATGGCAGGCCGTGGCGGCCGATACGAGAAACTCAACCTACGGACGATCCCCATGAGCACCCATCCCCGCCTTTCCGCCGAAGACGCCAGCACCCTGCTGGACCACCTCATCGGCAACGACGACTTCCGCAACCACTTCACCGCATCGCCGGGCAAGGCCCTGGCCTCGATCGGGCTGGACGGTGCCGTTGGCGAGAACGACTGCATGAAGATCGGCACCCTGGCTTCGGTCGAGGAGCTGCGCCGCACCCGCGATTCGCTGCATGCGTACCTGAGTACCTCGACTGCCTCGATGACGGTGGTGTTCTGCTTCGAAGCCGACCGGATCGACGAGCGCGTCAACGCCTGAGTCCGCATCAGCGCGACACCCGCACCGACACCGCCTCCGTGGCGATGTCGTGCACATTGAGGGGCTGCCAGATCTGCATGGACGCCACCTCGGCAATGGCCTGACCGTGGTGCCGGGCCAGCCAGGCCTGCTCGCGGCGCACACCGGCAGCGTCCTGCTCGGCACGCAGTGCCTGCAGCAGCACAACATGGGCCTGCACCGGTTCGCTGCCATCAAACGTGGGCTCGAGCAGATGGCGTGCCGCTTGCGGACGCTGTTGCGCCAGTTCGGCCATCGCCAGCACGACCCGGCGCCACTTGGCCACCACAGGGCTGCGCTGCCGCTCCAGCAGTTCGCCATGGTCCCGCAGCCACTCTGCGGCCAGCGCATGCTGGCCCTGGCGCTGGGCCAGATAGGTCAGGGCCAGCAGCTGCAGACTGCGGCTGCCCACGGCGGAGTCGTCGTTCTTCCGCAGCAGCGGCCGCAGAACGGTGGCGATGGATTCAAGCTCCTTCGCATCGCCGGCCGTGCACAGCGTGGTCACGGTGGCGTGTTGCAGGCGTTGATGGATCTGGTAGTCGATCAGGTCCGGCGGCGGACCATCCGCAGCAATCGCGGCATGCAGGCCGCTGCAATCACGCTGCTCCGCAGCCACCAGCAGGTGGGCCCGCAGACGCATGCGCTGCTGCAGGTCGTCCCCCCGCGGCAACCGCATCAACAGCTGCTGCGCCTGTGCGTCCAGGCCCTGCGCAACCAGCACGTCCACATCCAGATCGTCGGCCTCGTCATTGCCGCGCAGCATCTGTGCCTGATGCAAGGTGCGCATTGCCTGCTGCGGCTGACCGAGGCCCAACTGTGCCCGCGCCAGATGGATCATCGGATACAGCCGCAGCGGGTCCTGGGGCACCATCGCGGCACGCGCATAGGGCTCGGACTCGGTGAAGCGATTGTCCTGCAGCAGCCCCCAGGAAGTATTGGACAGCCCCGCAAACGAATCCGGATAGATCTTGGCCAGTGCACGCCACTGTTCCAGCGGCCAGCCACCGGGTTCCAGTTCGGCCTGCCAACCCTTCAGGTACAGGCGCTCACGCGCGGGCAGGCGCTGCTGCTGGGCCAGCGCGTGCTCCAGCGCGTCACGCGCCTCCGCAACCTGCGCGGTGCGGGCCAGCAGTTTGGCCACGCCCATGTAGGCCAGGGCGAAACCAGGATCGATATCGATCGCCGCCTGGTAGAGGTTGCGTGCTTCCTCGAAGCGACGCTGGCCCAGTGCGCTTTCGGCCAGGGCAAACGCACGCAGTGCGCGCAGGTCCTGGGTCGATGCCCGTGGCAGCGGCAACGACTGTTCCAGGCTCGCCACCGACTCACCCAAGCCACGTCGCAGGCGTCCGACCACGTCGTCCACCGCGAACACCATCTGATCGGATCGATCCGCGGTGGCGGTGAACGTCTGGATCACCTGGCCGCTGCCCGGCGCTGCGACGTCGATGGCCAGCTCGTAGCCACCGATCTTCTGCCGCACGGTCGGCAACAGCACGGCGCGGGCGCCTTCACGCACCGCCACGTCGACGGCGGTATCCCGGTTCAGCCGGGTATCGCCCGAGAGCCGCGCCATTTCCAGGCTCTCGCGGATCTTGCCCTCGGACAGCACGTTCACGTAGCGCGACTGCTCCAGCGCGATCCGGATCGCGTGCCGCATCGAGTCGTCGAAGATCGGATCACCGGTGAGATTGTCGACGTCCCCCAGCACAACCCAATCGCGCTCGGCAAACGCAATCGCCGGTTCCGGGCGCAGCAGCAGCCAACCGCCCAGCACCGCCACCGTCAGCACCAGGCCTTCAGCGGCCAGCACCCACGGCTGCCGCCACAGTGGCAGGTCGCGGCGCGCCTTGGCATTGGCGCGCGGCATGCGCAGCGGTGCGGAGCCGATCTCGCCTACTTCGATCACTTCCTGCACCACCGGCACGCCCTTGAAGCGCCAGCGTCCGTGCGACTTCCACAGCAGGCGCGTGCCGCGCTCACCCAACGCATCGGCGGCGCGGTGGGTCAGTGATTCGGCAACGGCGGACAACAGGATCTGGCCGGGGCGGGCCAGCGTCATCAGGCGCGCCGCCATCGGCTTGGCCAGACCTTCCACTTCCATCGACTTGGCGCCAACGCGAACCGCCTCGGCACTGTTTTCCCAGGTCAGCACGTCACCCACATGCAGGCCGGCACGCGCACGCAGTTCAATCGCACGCTGCTGGCCAAGCGCATGCAGCTCGCGCTGGTAGTCCAAGGCGAAGCCCAATGCATCGATGGAGCGCTCGAACAGCATGAACAGGCCGTCGGAGCGATCGATCAGCTGGCCATTCCAGCGGTGCTGCAGCACCAGCACCAGGCGGTCGTGTTCCTGGAACAGGCTCGCCGCCGCCATGTCGCCGATGCGCTCGACCAGCTGCAACGAATCACACAGATCAGTGAACAGCAGGGCGCGTAGCTGTGGGCTATGCGGGGCTGACGTTCCGTTGTCGCCATTCATCGCCTGCATCTCCCTATTGGTCGTCCGGATCATCCACCCAGCGCAGGCAGTTGCCGCCATCGCGCTTGGCCTGGTACAGCGCGCGATCCGCGCTGGCGTACCACTCGCTCCAGCCGGCCTCGGGTGCCAACAGGCTGGCACCGATGCTGACCAGGCTGACATGCGGCGTGCCATGACTGCGTTCGAGCAGGCCATGTACCGCGCTGAGGATGAACTCGGCCGCGTGCTGCACGATCTCATGGTTGCCACGGCGCAGGATCAGGCAGAACTCATCGCCGCCGAGGCGGCACGCCAGGTCCTGCTCACCGGCCATCGAGCGCAGGATGTTGCCCATGCTCTGCAGCACGCGATCACCAGCCTGGTGGCCGTGGCGATCATTGATCTGCTTGAAGCGATCGCAGTCGATCAGCAGCAGTGCCTGCGGCAACCCGCCGCCGTCGGCGCGGCATTCCTGCAGGTACAGGGTCAGGCCATGGCGGTTGTGCAGCCCGGTCAGTTCATCGGTACGCACCAGCTCACGGGTGTGGGTCAGTTGATGGGTGGTGATGTACAGATTGTCCAGCGCGGTTTCCAGATCATGGTTGCGCCGGCGCAACTGGCTGATCAGGGCCTGCTCGTTGGTCAGCACGCGCATGATCGTGCGGCGCAGGAAGTAGGCGACCAGGCCGGGATCGGATTCCACCAGGCGATGGAAATCGGCCGGGCCCAGCTCCAGTACTTCGCAGTCGACCAGCGCGCGCGCGCTGGCGCTGCGCAGGTGATCGCCGACCAGCAGGCCAAGCTCGCCGAAGAACTCATGCTGGCCGAGCGTCTTGATCACCAGGTCCTCGCCGAAATCCAGTTCGATCTGGCCTTCGAGGATCACATACATCCGTTCGCCGCGATGGCCACGCTGGAACAACCACTGTCCGGCATGAAGCTTGCATGGGCGGGCGAATCTGGCGAACAATGCAACCTCGGCAGCGGAAAGCAGCGCGTGCACGATCTCGGCCATCGCCACCCGGGCGATACCTGACGTCACATCACTGTTCTCGGCCGCACCCCTGCCGGTCATTCCCTGCACCCGCCGCCAGCGTCCCCTGGTGAGCCGCGGAGCATAGCACCGGTTTAAAGTGTGCGTCCTATCTCATTTTTAATGCCCAAACGATCTTGCCTGATGTGAAGATGCGTGGTGGCCGTTCTGGTCACGGGTGTCCGGGCAAAAATGCTGCTGGATCAATCCGATGGCGGTTTTCACAGGATTCTGGCCAAGTTGCCGCGGACAGGGGTGCGCCTGATTGACGCTGCCTGCTGGCCGCGCCTTTGCATCGATACAACAACGCCGGCAGGTCCCCCGACCGGCCGGCGTTGTCTGGCCCTTCCCTGGCCACCCTGATCGGATTGCGGCGCTTCGGTAGAGCCGGCCGCTGGCCGGTTTCCCTGCAGTGCCCGCAGGATCACGTGGGTGCCGGCCAGAGGCCGGCACTACCGCATCACGCAGCGCGTTCGCTGCGCCCGCCATGGAACTGTTCTTCCTCGGTGGAGCCGGTCAGCGCGGTGGTCGACGACTGGCCCTGCTGGATCGCCTGGGTCACCGCGTCGAAGTAGCCGGTACCGACCTCACGCTGGTGCTTGACCGCGGTGAAGCCACGCTCGGCCGCTTCGAACTCGGCTTCCTGCAGTTCCACGAACGCGCTCATCTGGCGGCGTGCGTAGCCGTGGGCCAGATTGAACATGCCGTAGTTCAGCGCATGGAAGCCGGCCAGGGTGATGAACTGGAACTTGTAGCCGTAGCTGCCCAGCTCACGCTGGAACTTCGCAATGGTGGCGTCATCCAGGTTCTTCTTCCAGTTGAAGCTGGGCGAGCAGTTGTAGGCCAGCAGCTTGCCCGGGAACTTCGCATGGATTGCCTCGGCGAACCTGCGTGCGAATTCCAGATCCGGCTTGCCGGTCTCGCACCACACCAGGTCGGCATACGGGGCATAGGCCAGGCCACGGCTGATCGCCTGGTCCAGGCCATTGCGGGTCTTGTAGAAGCCCTCGACGGTGCGCTCGCCGGTGGCGAACGGCTTGTCGTTGCCGTCGATGTCGCTGGTCAGCAGATCGGCGGCTTCGGCATCGGTGCGCGCCACCAGCAGGGTCGGCACGCCCAGCACGTCGGCAGCCAGGCGCGCGGCGTTGAGCTTCTCGATCGCCTCGCGGGTCGGCACCAGCACCTTGCCACCCATGTGGCCGCACTTCTTCACAGACGCCAGCTGGTCCTCGAAGTGTACGCCGGCGGCGCCGGCTTCGATCATCGCCTTCATCAGTTCGAACGCGTTGAGCACGCCGCCGAAGCCGGCCTCGGCATCGGCCACGATCGGCTGCAGGAAGTCGATGTCATCCTTGCCTTCGGCGTGGTGCAGCTGGTCGGCGCGCAGCAGCGTGTTGTTGATGCGCTTGACCACTGCCGGCACCGAATCGGCCGGGTACAGCGACTGGTCCGGATACATCTGCCCGGCCAGGTTGGCGTCGGCCGCCACCTGCCAACCGGACAGGTAGATCGCCTTCAGGCCGGCCTTGACCTGCTGCATGGCCTGGTTGCCGGTCAGTGCACCCAGCGCGTTGACGAACTCGCGCTCATGCAGTGACGCCCACAGCTTCTCCGCACCCAGGCGGGCCAGTGAATGCTCGATGTGGACGGTGCCGCGCAGGCGCACCACGTCGGCGGCGCTGTAGTTGCGCTGGATGCCTTCCCAACGCGGGTTGGTATCCCAGTCGTGCTGGATCTGTTCGGCAGTGGGCAGCTTGCTCATGTCTTTCTCCAGTTCGGTTCGTGCGTGCAGCGGGGAGGGAAACGGCGGGTTTGCGGGCAGTCGGTCAGTCGATGCACGCGTAGGCCGGCAGGGTCAGGAAATCGGTCAGTTCTTCGCTGCGGCTCAGTTCGCCGAGCAGGGTGATGGCCTCGCCGATGCGTGCACCACCGGGCAGTGCGCTGGTGTCGCCCAGGCGCGCTGGCAGCTGTGCCAGGGTGGAATCCAGCAGCGCCAGATCGATCGCAGTGCCATCGTCCAGCTGCTGGCCCGGCGTATGCAGCCACTGCCACAGCTGGCTGCGGCTGATCTCGGCGGTGGCCGCGTCCTCCATCAGGTGATGGATCGGCACGCAGCCGTTGCCATCCAGCCACGCCGCCAGATAGCGCACGCAGACTTCCACGTTGCCCTCGAAGCCGGCGCGGGTGATGGTGCCCGGCGGCCGCGCGATCAGTTCGTCGCGGCCGACGCGCACATCCTGGCGCAGCACGCTGTGCTGGTTCGCACCGGGCATGTGTTCGTCGAAGATCGCCATCGCCACCGGAATCAGCGCCGGGTGCGCAACCCAGGTGCCGTCATGGCCGGCGGTGACTTCGCGCAGCTTGTCGGCGCGCACCCGGGCCATCGCCTGTTCGTTGGCGGCGGCATCGTTGTTGATCGGAATCTGCGCGGCCATGCCGCCCATCGCATGCGCCCCGCGGCGGTGGCAGGTCTGGATCAGCAGTTCCGAATAGGCCTTCAGGAACGGCTGGGTCATGGTCACCTGGCCGCGTTCGGGCAGCACGCGATCGGCATGGCGGCGGAAGGTCTTCAGGTACGAGAAGATGTAATCCCAGCGCCCGCAGTTCAGGCCGACGATGCGGTCACGCAGCGCGTGCAGGATCTCGTCCATCTCGAACACCGCTGGCAGCGTTTCGATCAGCACGGTCACCTTGATCTGGCCGTGCGGCAGGCCGAGCATGCCTTCGATGTGCGACAGCGCGGTCTCCCACAGCGCAGCCTCTTCCATGCTCTGCAGCTTGGGCAGGTAGAAATACGGGCCACGGTCCTTCGCCTGCAGGGTGCGGGCGTTGTGGAAGGCGAACACCGCCGCATCGAACAGGCCGCCGGCGATGAACTGGCCATCGATGCGCACGTGCTTCTCGTCCAGGTGCCAGCCACGCGGGCGCACGATCAGCACCGCCTGTTCGTCGTACGGGCGCAGGGTGTAGTGCTTGCCGGCCTTCCCGTTGGATGCCGGCGCGGTGTACTCGAGGTCGCCGCGCACCGCCGCCGCCAGCGACTGCTGGCCGGCCAGCAGGTTGCGCCAGGTCGGCGAGGTCGAATCCTCGAAGTCGGCCATGAACACCTTGGCGCCGGAGTTCAGCGCGTTGATGACCATCTTCGGGTCGGTCGGGCCAGTGATCTCGACGCGGCGGTCCTGCAGCGCGGCCGGCAGCGGCGCAACGCGCCAGTCGCCGCTGCGGATGGCGGTGGTGTCTTCGCGGAAGTCCGGCAGGCCGCCCTGGTCGAAGAACGCCTGACGCTCGCGACGCGCCTGCAGCCGTGCCTGCCGGCCCGGTTCCACCGCGCGGTGCAGCGACACCAGCAGAGCCAGCAGCGGCGCCGGCAGCAGGGTGTCCTGGCCAGCCACGCGGGTCGCCAGGGCGATACCGGGGGTAGCCTTGGCGGCGGGGGTGGGAACAGCGGAAGCGACGGCGGACATGGGGCGACTCCAGCGGTGGGGGAACGAGTCCACGGTGCCGCTGGGCCTGAGTATTTGGCAAAACAGTTTTTGCAATGTTCTACATAAGTTGTGCTAATACTCATGACACGATGAGCACACGCCCGCATCCAAGTCCGCGTTTTTCCTACAAATCCGACCGGCTGAAGCCGCTGCGCGCGTTCTGCCAGACGGTGCGCCTGGGGTCGGTCTCACGGGCCGCTGAGGCGCTTTTCGTCAGCCAGCCGGCCATCAGCCTGCAGCTGCAGGCGCTGGAACGGGAGCTGGGGGTGCCGTTGTTCGAGCGCAGCGGTCGCCGCCTGGTGCCCAGCCGCGAGGGCCAGCTGCTGTACGAGATGGCACAGCCGCTGGTGGAGAACCTGGATGGGCTGGAGGCGCGCTTCCGCGACAAGGTGCGTGGCCTGGACGCGGGCGAGTTGAACATCGCCGCCAACAGTTCGACCATCCTGTACCTGCTGCCGAAGATCGTCGAGCGCTTCCGCCTGCATCACCCGGACGTGCGCCTGACCCTGCACAACGCGATCAGCGCCGATGGCACCGACCTGCTGCGCGAGGACGCCGCCGACCTGGCGATCGGTTCGATGACCGATGTGCCGGCCGACCTGACCTACGCCCCGGCCTACCGCTTCGAGCAGGTGCTGATCGCACCGCACGACCATCCGCTGGCCAGTGGCGGCGAGCTGGAGCTGGCCGACATCGCGCGCTATCCGTTGGTGCTGCCGCCGAAGCGGCAGATTACCTACCGGCTGGTGGACCAGGTGTTCCAGCGCCACCGCATCGCCTACACCGTGGCGCTGGAGGTGGGCGGCTGGGAAGTGATCAAACAGTACGTGGCGATGGGCATGGGCATTTCCATCGTGCCGGCGCTGTGCCTGAACGAGGCCGACCACGAGCGGCTGGCGGCGCGGTCGATGAAGCGGTGGTTCCCGGAGCGCAGTTACGGGGTGATCGTGCGCCGGGGCAAGGCGTTGTCGGCGCAGGCGCGGGCGTTCATCGAGCTGATCCAGCCGGAGTTGTTCAGCCCGCGCGATTACGACCAGAGCGGGCATTCGGAGCGGTGAGGGGTGTTCGGCAGGGCTGCGCCCTGCACCTGCCGAATCAACGGCAACGGCAGAGGCAACGGCAACGACAACGTCAAAGGCAACAGCGGGGATTCCGTGGCGGGCGGGGCGGTGTGGGTGGGCAGGACACGCCGTAAACCCGTCCTTGGGGGCTCGATGGCGCCATCCATGGCGCCAACGGTCCTGCCCATCCACACCTCCCCACCTCTGACAGATTTCCGCGATCTGTCGGAACGGCATGGCCTGCTCTTGGTGGGTGTCGACCTTCGTCGACACGGTTGATCCACGCCATGCGTGGATGACGATTCCGGGCGTCGGGCTGGATAGACTGCATCCATGTCCATCGAACTCCGTCACCTGCGCTACTTCCTCGCTGTCGCCGATACGCTGCACTTCGGCCAGGCGGCGGAGCGGTTGGGCATGTCGCAGCCGCCGCTCAGCCAGCAGATCCGCCAGCTGGAAGATCTGATCGGTGCGCGGCTGTTCGTGCGCAGTCATCGCCGTGTGCAGCTCACTGCCGCAGGTGAGCTGCTGCAGGAACGTGCACGCGCCATCGTGCAGCAGGTCGAGTCTGCGGTGGACGAAGTGCAGCGTGCGCAGCGCGGCGAGCAGGGTGAGCTGCGCATCGGATTGACCCGCGCCACGCCGCTGTCACCGCAGATTCCGCGTTCGATCCTGCGCTACCGCCAGCAGTACCCGCAGGTGCGGCTGCAGCTGAGCGAGATGAACACCCTGCAGCAGATCGATGCACTGCTCGATGGCAGCCTGGACGTGGGCATCATCCGCAAGCGCGCGTTGCCACCGGAACTGGTGGCGCACAGTCTGTTCGTCGATCCGCTGGCGTTGATCGTGCATGCCGACCACCCTGCCCTGCGCAGGCTTTCGAAGCAGGGCACGCTGTCGCTGCGCGACTTCGCGCAGGAGCCGTTCGTGGCGTTCCGCCGCAGTGCCGGTGCGGGCATCCATGACCACATGATCGCGTTGTGCGCGGCTGCCGGATTCACACCGCGCATCGTGCAGGAGGCGGGTGAAGCCTCGACGCTGATAAGTCTGGCCGCTGCGGGCCTGGGCGCCGCGATCCTGCCGTCGTCGTGCGATCACATCCGGGTGGAAGGCGCGCGCTTCGTGGCGCTGGCCGATGCCGGCGCGCATTCGGAAGTGCAGCTGGCATGGCATCGCGAGGGGGTGACGCCGCTGATCCGCAATTTCGCCGGGCTGCTGCGCGGGGCGTTCGCCGAAGGGTGAGGCGCAACCCACCCGGTAGTGGCCAACCTTGGTTGGCCCACGGCCACAGCGCCAACCAAGGTTGGCATCTACCAGAGCAAGGTCACGCCGTGACCGGCTGCGGGGCGCGCTGGTGCAGCGCCCAGACGATGCCACCCCCGATCAGGGTCAGCACGGCAGCGAACGCACACACGCCTAACCAGTCCCAGGCCGCATAGGCCAGACCGCCGACCCCGCCCAGCACGCTGGACCCAAGGTAGTAGGCAAACAAATACAGCGCCGAGGCTTCAGCACGCATCGTGCCGGCACGGCTGCCGACCCAGCTGCTGGCCACCGAGTGACCGCCGAAGAAGCCGAACGTCACCAGCGCGATGCCGAGTGCCATCGTGCTCAGCCAAGGCAATGCCAGCAGCGCGATGCCGACGCCGATCAGTGCGAACGAGATCGACAGGATGCGGCCGCGGCCGTAGCGCGTGGCCTGCTGGCCCATCCACGCCGAACTGAAGGTACCCACCAGATAGACGCTGAAGATCAGGCCGACCACGGTCTGGCTGAGGCGGTACGGCGGCGCCAGCAGGTGGTAGCCCAGGTAGTTGTAGAGGGTGACGAACACGCCCATCAGCACGAACGAGGTGGCGAACAGCCACGGCAGGCCCGGGTCGGCGAACAGCATGCGCCAGCGTGACGGCAACTGGCGCAGGCCATCACGGCGGGGATGGAAGTGGCGCGACGGCGGCAGCTGCAGCCACAGCAGCACGGTGCTGGCGATGGCAATGATCGAGACCACGCCGATGCCCCAGCGCCAGCCCCAGTGATCGGCGATGATGCCGGCCAGCAGGCGCCCGCTCATGCCACCAATGGCGTTGCCGCCGATGTACAGGCCCATCGCCAGGCCCAGCGCGCGGCTGTCCATTTCCTCGACCAGGTAGGTCATCGCCACCGCCGGCACACCGCTCAGCGCCAGGCCCAGCAGGGTGCGCAGCACCAGCAGCGTGGTCCAGTCGTCCACCAGCGCCGTGCTCAGCGACAGCATGGCCGAGGCCAGCAGCGCAACGATCATCAACGGGCGCCGGCCGACCGCATCGGACAACAGGCCGGCCAGCAGCATCGCCACCGCCAACGTGCCAGTGGTCAACGACAGCGACATCGCGCTGCCGGCGGCGGACACACCGAAGTGACGGCTGAACTCGGGCAGCAGCGGCTGCACCGTGTACAGCAGGCCGAAGGTGGAGAAGCCGGCCAGGAACAGCGCCAACGCGGTGCGGCGGAAGGCTGGTGTCCCCTGCTGGATGCGGGTCTCGGTGTCGAAGTCGACGGTGTGGGGACGGCGCTCGACGGCCGCCGTGGTTTCGCCAGTCATGGAATCAATGGGCCGGTGGGGACGGCCGGGCGTTGGAGGGAACGGGCCTCAGACTAGGCCCGTCCATCCAGTCGATCCATAACCCGATAGATCAGGATTGATACACAGAAAGTATCAATTCAGGTTAGAGGCGCTGCCATTCGAAGCCGGCGCCTCGACGGTAATACACCGCCACAGCGCGGCCGTAGACCTTGTCGGCGTCGACGAAGCCGAAGAAGCGGCCATCGAAGCTGTTGCCGCGGTGGTCACCCAGCACCAGCACCTTGCCGGCCGGCACCACCAGATCGGCGATGTCCGGGCCGCCGCCCATGTCCAGATCGAGGCTGGCACGGCGTTCGCCGAAGGCTTCCACGTCCTGCAGGTCGGCGATCTGCAGCGGCTGGCCGTTGATGCTCAGATGGCCCTCGCGCATCTGCACATGGTCACCGGCCACCGCCGCCACGCGCTTGATCAGGCGGGTGCCGTCGGCCGGTGAATCAAACACCGCCACTTCACCACGCTGCGGAACGCCGGTGGCCATCAGTTCCTTGCCGGTGAACGGCAGGCGCAGGCCATAGGCACGCATGTCCACCACCACCCGGTCGCCGGGCTGCAGGGTCGGCTGCATCGAGCCACTCGGCACCACATAGTGGTTGGCCAGGGTATCGCGGGCGGCGGCGAGCAGGCCGAGCATCACCAGCAACGGCAGCGCCTCCTTTTTCAGCCAGGCCAGCGCGCGTTCGGAAAAGGGAGGGCGGGCAACGGCGTCCACGGCAGGCTCCGGGTGAGTGGTAGCTGCATCAGACCACATCCGGGCCGAAGAGGTTCCCGCGCCTAGAACCTGTAGAGCCGAGCCCA
>NZ_JAOCLC010000016.1:0-74545 GCF_029845105.1 Stenotrophomonas sp. GD03654
CGTCCCGGGCCCGGTTCGTAGAAGCGGCCATTGCCGTCATTGACGATCACCGAGCCGATGTAGGCCTGGTCCAGCACGTTGTCCAGCCGGGCGAAGGCGCGCAGCTCGCCACCCGGCAGGGTCCAGCGACGGCCGGCTTCCAGGTTCAGCAACGCATAGCCCGGCGCGCGCTCGGTGGCCAGGTCGTTGACCACGGTATCGCTGCTGGCAGAAGCCTCCAGCGCCCACTGCCAGTCGGCGGGGCTCCACTGCAGCCGGGCGAAGGCCTGCTGGCGTGGCACACCGGGCAGGCGGCTGCCCGCAGCAACCACGCTGTTCGAGGTCACGTACGGCGAGCGCACCTGCGCCTGCAGCCAGGTCCACGCCAGCTGCAGTTCCAGTTGCTCGGCCAGCGGCTGTCGATACTGCAGTTCCACACCCTGACGGCGGGTTCGGCCGATGTTGCGATAGGTGCTGCGCCCACCAATATTGCTGGCAACGGCCAGCTCATCGTCGGTACCTGCACGGAACAGGCTGATATCGAGCTGGGTGCCATCCTGTGCGTGCCACTTGCTGCCAATCTCCAGGCTGCGGCTGAGCGCCGTCGCCAGATCCAGCGCCAATCCCGCCTGGCCGTCGGCGCGATAACCCAGTTCGTTGAAGGTAGGGGTTTCGAAGCCACGTCCCACCGCCGCGTGCAGGCGCCACTGCGGGCTGGCCTCGAAGCTGATCCCGGCCACCGGCGTGGTCGCCTGGTAGCGGCGGCGACCACTGTCATCCGGGTTGCCGACGGTGATGTAGCGATCATCCGAGTCGAAGCGCACGGTGCTGTGGCGCAGGCCGGCCAGCAACGACCAGCGCGGGCTCCATTGCCACCAGGCCTGGGCGAACTGGTCCACGTTCTGCACGGTGTCGATCTGGTCACGACGCAGGCGCCCCCGCACGCCCAGGGCGCTGCCGATGAAGTTCTCGTAGCCGGTGCGGTGCTGGCGCTGGCGGTCGGCGCTGAGCCCGGCCACCAGATCCAGCGGTCGACCCGCCAGATCGCCGTGCCAGCCCCAGCGCGCGTCCAGCCCGCCGTAGCCGCCCTCCAGATCGATCACGCCGCCGGCATGCAGCGGGCTGTTGTTCTGGGGTGCCGGCGGAATCGGCAGGTACTGGCGTACCGCGCGCTGGCCGGCATAGCCCATCAATTGCCAGCGCTGTGCCCCGGTCTCCCGCGTCCAGCGTAGGCCGGCCTGCTGCTGGCGCACCGATTTTCGCGTGTTGTACTGGTGCGCCACCGCCGTGGCCTGGCGCGGATCCGCCGCCACCTGGGTACGGGTCAGGCCCAGCGGATCCTGCGCATCGGGGGCGTCAAGCGCGTTGAGCAGCAGCTCCAACCGCCCGCCGCCCAGCTCACCACCGATGCGTGCGTTGAGCGATTCACGGCGCGCGCGGCTGTGGTCGCGCCAGCCATCGGTGCGGAAATGACTGGCGGCGATGTTGTAGTCCAGCCCGTGGCCGGCACCCTTCAGCTGCGCGCCGACACTGAGTGTGTTGTCAGCCCCGGCGTTGAGGCGCAGCCGCCACGGGTCGCCGGCCTGGCCCTGCGCGCTCCAGACCTGCAGCACGCCGCCGGAGGAATTGCCGTACAGCGCCGAGAACGGCCCGCGCAGCACCTCGATGCGTTCGGCGCCCAACAGGCTGGCATGCGACAGCTGGCCCTGGCCATCGGGCATGGTCGCGGGCACCCCGTCGATCAGCACCCGCACCCCGCGCACGCCAAAGGTCGAGCGTGCGCCGAAGCCACGGATCGACAGCTGCGTGTCCTGGGCAAAGTTCTGCCGGTCACGTGCCAGCAGTCCGGGGACCCCAGCCAAGGCCTCAGACAGCTGCGCGCCGGTGCCCGCGCGGCTGGCGTCGATCCAGACCGTGTCCTGGCTGGCCGGCAGCGCGAACGGATCGATGCCCGGCACCCGGGCGGCCTGTACCTGCACCGCAGGCAGGGCGGTGGGCGCAGGCTCGGCCACCGCCGCCCAGGGCGACAGCAGCAGGGCGGACAGCGGCAGGCAATGGCGTCGTGCGGCGGGATTCATGATTCAGGTTGATGGATCGGGCGGCAACGCACGCCATGGTACGGGGCCGCGGATGACGATGGCGGCGGCCAGCCCCGGCAGGCTTTGTTACGATGGGCTGTTTCCGGCTGAAAAGCCGCAGACCGCGTAGCGCACTTCCTCCCCCTTTCCGTCTACCGAACGAGTACCGCCGTGTCCTTCTTTGCAAACGTGGAACTGGTCCCAGGCGACCCGATCCTGGGCCTGACCGAGGCGTACAACGCCGACAGCCGCCCGACCAAGGTCAACCTGGGTGTGGGCATCTACTACGACGAGAGCGGCCGCATTCCGCTGCTGCGCGCCGTCAAGCAGATCGAGCAGCAGCTCGCCGCTGAAGCCAAACCGCGCGGCTACCTGCCGATCGATGGCCTGCCGGCGTACACGCAGGCCACGCGTGAGCTGGTGTTCGGCAAGGATTCGCCGCTGCTGGCCGCTGGCCGCGTCACCACCGCGCAGACCGTTGGTGGCAGCGGTGCGCTGCGCGTCGGCGCCGACGTGCTGAAGAAGCTGCTGCCGCACGCCACCGTTGCGCTGAGCAACCCGAGCTGGGAAAACCACCGTGCGGTATTCAGCGCCGCTGGTTTCGACGTGCTGGATTACACCTACTTCGACCCGAGCACCCATGGCGTCGATTTCGACGGCATGCTGGCCGACCTGGGCAAGCTGGACGCCGGCACCGTGGTGCTGCTGCACGCCTGCTGCCACAACCCCACCGGCGCCGACCTCACGGTCACCCAGTGGAAGCAGGTCGCGCAGCTGCTGAAGGACAAGCAGCTGTTCCCCTTCATCGACATGGCCTACCAGGGCTTCGACAAGGGCATCGAGCAGGACGGCGCCGCCGTGCGCATCATCGCCGAAGCCGGCATCGACAGCTTCATCGTCGCCAACTCGTACTCCAAGTCGTTCTCGCTGTATGGCGAGCGCGTGGGTGCGCTGTCGATGGTGGCGCCGACCGCCGCTGACGCCAAGGCCGTGCAGTCGCAGGTCAAGCGCGTGATCCGCACCATCTATTCCAGCCCGTCCACCCACGGTGCTGCGCTGGTGGCCGGCGTGCTGACCAACCCGGAACTGCGTGCGATGTGGGAGCAGGAGCTGACCGAGATGCGCGAGCGCATCCATGCCCTGCGCCAGGGCCTGGTCGAGAAGCTGGCCGCTGCAGGTGCACCACAGTTCGGCTTCATCAACGAGCAGGCCGGCATGTTCTCCTACTCCGGCCTGAGCCGCGAGCAGGTCGAGCGTCTGCGCGACGAGTTCGGCATCTACGCCGTCGGCACCGGCCGCATCTGCGTGGCCGCGCTGAACCAGAACAACCTGGAATACGTCGCCAAGGCCGTGGCCACCGTCGCCAAGGGCTGAAGCAACACTCCAGTAGCTTGAAGACAAAGGCGCCGAAAGGCGCCTTTGTTTTTTGCTTTTGCTCTTGCCTTTGCCATCCCCACCGCGCTCGCGGCGAACCCTGAAGCGCGTGGGAGGGGGAGGCGCTGCAGGACCGTTGGCGCCATGGGCCCGAGGCATGCCTCGGGCGGGTTGGGCAGGACGCCCCACCCCGGTCTTGCCGTGTGCGCAGGACAGCGCACACGAGCAAGGCGCCATCGAGCTTACATGGACGTACTTGCAGCGTGTCCTGCATCGCCTCCCCCTCCCACGAGCCTCGACAAAAGGAAGGCGCCACGAGCGCAACGCATCTGGAAACGATTACGCCTTCCCGCGCTCACGCACGCCCCCGCCATACGGGCGACAATAGGCGTTTTCCCGCTGCCGAGACCTGCCCACTCATGTCCCGTACTTCGTTGACCCGCTTCCTGATCCAGGAACAGCACGCCGGCCGCATCAACGCCGACCTGCGCCAGCTGATCGCGGTCGTCGCCCGCGCCTGCACCAGCATCTCCATCGCCGTCAGCAAGGGCGCCCTCGGTGGCGTGCTGGGCGATGCCGGTACCGGCAACGTGCAGGGCGAAGCGCAGAAAAAGCTGGACGTGATCAGCAACGAGATCCTGCTTGAAGCCAACGCGTGGGGTGGCCACCTTGCCGCCTGCGCCTCGGAAGAAATGGACCACAGCCAGCCGGTGCCGGACATCTACCCGCGCGGTGATTTCCTGCTGCTGTTCGATCCCCTCGACGGCAGCTCCAACATCGACGTCAACGTCTCCGTCGGCACCATCTTCTCGGTGCTGCGCTGCCCGACCAATGTCGAACTGCCGGGCGACGACGCCTTCCTGCAGCCGGGCAGCAAGCAGATCGCCGCCGGCTACTGCATCTACGGGCCCAGCACCCAGCTGGTGCTGACCGTCGGCCATGGCACCCACGCCTTCACCCTGGACCGTGAGAAGGGCGAGTTCGTGCTGACCACCGAGAACATGCAGATTCCGCCGGCGACCCAGGAGTTCGCGATCAACATGTCCAACCAGCGCCACTGGGAAGCACCGATGCAGGCCTATGTCGGTGATCTGCTGGCGGGCAAGGAAGGCACGCGCGGCAAGAACTTCAACATGCGCTGGATCGCCAGCATGGTGGCCGACGTGCACCGCATCCTGACCCGCGGCGGCATCTTCATCTACCCGTGGGACAAGAAGGATCCGTCCAAGGCCGGCAAGCTGCGCCTGATGTACGAAGCCAACCCGATGGGCCTGCTGGTGGAACAGGCCGGCGGCGCCGCCTGGACCGGCCGCGAGCGCATCCTCGACATCCAGCCCGACCAGCTGCACCAGCGCGTACCGGTGTTCCTCGGCTCGCGCGAGGAAGTGGCCGAAGCCGTGCGCTACCACCACGCACACGACAACGCACAGGGCTGACGGCCTATCGCCTGACAGCGGTCATGGCAGAACGATGACATGACCGTGGGGTGACACCGAGGGCGGCAAACGGCACCATCAAGCCGTTGCCGCCTAAGGAATGCACGCATGCACGAGCAGGGCCCGGTCGATTTCATTGAAGTCATCCACAACGCCGTCCCCAGCGAGGTCTGCGCGGCCATCGTTGAACGCCTGCGCGCCACGCGTGGCCTGCAGCCCGGTGCCGTGGGCAGTGGCGTGTTCCCGGAACTCAAGCACAGCAAGGATCTGCGCATCAGTGGCCTGGACGGCTGGCAGGATGTCGATCAACAGCTGCAGCTTGCGGTGTTCAACGGCCTGCTGACTTATCTACGCCGTTATCCACAGGCGTTGATCGCCCCGCTGATGTTGCAGATCCAGGACAGCAACGGCCAACCGCGACGCCTGTCTGCCGAGGACTTCCCCGACATGCCGCCACAGCAACTGGCGGATCTTGCGCGGACCTGCCTGCGCCCCGGCGCCATCAACCTGCAGTGGTATGCGGCGGGCGAGGGTGGTTACCCCTACTGGCACTGCGAGCTGTACCCGAAGGACGCACAGGCCGAGACCCTGCACCGGCACGTGCTGTGGACGCTGTACCTCAACGACGAATTTGAAGAGGGCGAGACCGAGTTCCTGTTCCAGGGGCGGAAGATCGCGCCGCGCACCGGCAGCCTGCTGATTGCGCCGACGGCGTTTACCCATACCCATCGCGGTAACAGGCCGCAGGGTGGGGACAAGTTCATCGCGACGAGTTGGATCCTGTTCCAGAGCGCGCAGAAGTTGTTTGGGGGAGGGTGAGGTCATCGTACTCCTCCCGATTGGGGCCGATATCCAGGCAAGTTCGTTATGCCGTCGGTGGTTTACCGGGCCTCAGGAGAGCAGTAGTAGTCGCCGCCCCTGTCCGAGTCCCAGTAGGTTCCTCCAGAGAGCTTCACCGTACTGCCTCTTGTCGTCAGCTCTACCGAGCGCGCCAGGCGATCCTCGCAGAAGACCATCAATCTGTAATGGCGCTGCCGTTTGTCTTTCTGCAGTCGCCACCGCTTCTCTGCGGCTTGTTTGATGAAGAAAGCGGCGATCTGCTCTGGATCAGATTCGAGTTCGGCGTCGAAGACGGCCCCCAGGAACGTGACCTTCGGTAAGAACCTAACGTTCGTGGGATGGCTCCCTGAAGGAAGTTCAAAGGTCTCGGTAGCAGCGCGCAGTTCTGATTCTGTTGGCTTTCCGGTCCAATCGCCACCTCCGAAGGATCCAAACATTGAAAGATAGGTACCGCCTATCAGGGCCGCAATGACAGTGCACAGGAGCAGATGGCGCAACGGTACCTTTTTCAAGGCCTATTCCCCGACTGTCGTTGTTCGTCGCTACTTGAATCCCGCAAGGCTTCAGTCGTCTTTGCCCCGAGCACCGGATCATTGATGCTCGACGGAGCTGGGCGCTTGTGAGGACGACGGCGATACAGGATCCCCCCGCTGCCCCACCAAATACGGCAGTGCCGAGGCCGACCAGCTCTTCGCTGCCTAGCGGATCCGCTGACAGCAATTTAGCTGCCGTCAGTAGAAGAAAGTTCAATGGGAGCATCCACAGGAACGCGATGCCCAGCCAGTAGATGATCTTCATTTCATGCGCTCATGGATCCGGAAACACCGACTTGAACCAGTAGGCGGATATGCTTCGCATCCATGATGCTGAACTCTTTCGTCTCTAGCTCGTGCAACTTGCGCATGTCTATTCCATGGTGTCGAAACATCGAAATCAGCTCTCTTACGCTGGCCTCATCCACAGCCGACCGATCCATGGAAACAATGCTCCTGCTGAGAGATCCTTGGACGGGAGCCACACCTTGCGCCCTCACTTCTGGAGGAAAATTCAGCTTCGTCCAGCCGTAAATGAAACCTCAGGAATTTGATTTCCAACCTCAAAATGTCCAGAACGCGGAAAAGTCGCTGGGCGTAGACTGATTCACCCGACTATTGGGAGAGACAAGGGATAGCCAGGAATTGGAGACCCAGCCTTGCCATACACTTGGCCTTCTCGACCAAGATTTCCTTGCATCGACATGTGCACTGTAGATCGAATGATGTGTCCTCGATTCGAAGCAGCCTTTCGAATCGAGGACACATCGTCCCAGCCCGCATTCGTCTCCGGCACTGCATGGCTACTCCCTCAGTAGCCTGATGCTGTGCTCCACTCTGTATAGAGATATGGGGAATTGGCAGCGCCTAATGTTGATTGTTCCCATCTGACCGGCACTTCCTAATAAATCCATCTCTGAACTCGTTGGGCCTTTGCGCACTGCCATTCGTCGTTAGGCGAACAAAAAGTGGCCCCTGGGGCTGTCCAGTTGCCATCGCGAACAGCGCACTCTGACCTTCTGGTCCATCGTGCACTGCAATCAGCGTGAACTCGCCTTTGGCGTACTCTCCACGGCGGCGCTCGCCGATTGTGAAGCCGGGATGTCCACCAATCAGTACGTCAATACGGCGCTTACCGTCTACGAACACCCCGGTTTCAAAGTCAGGCCCAGGAGCGTCGGATTGAAAGCGCATGCCAGATTGAGCCTCTGCGCATACGTTGAATCGCTTACTTATGGGGGCCAGCTCCTTAGCGTGGCAGCCCAGCATCATATAAGCGACTAAACTGCACAGTATGGCGGTCCTATTTGCACCCACACCCTTTGATAATTGCCTCATTGCCCGCCTTCAATACGTCTTCTATGTTTTTTTCATTGACGGAGTTCATGTTAATCACCCTGCCCATGATTCCGGTTCCGTAGTCAGGCAATCCCATCAGATGCCCTGCTTCATGAGCGAAGGTGGCTGCGCCCCACTGTCCAGGCAGATACCATACGCCCTCATTCATCCACACCCGATTTACCCAAGACTCATGATCGCCCTGGCGAATCGACACGGCATTGGTTCTGACAGGATCGTACTTGTCCATTTGCATGACAACCGTCGTGACCTGGTATTTCCCGAATCTCCCAGTCCATGCCTTTTCGATTGCACTGGCCATCGCAGCCGCCTGAGCATTGCTTCCATTCTGGAAATTGATTGGCAAAGCGATGCCAACATTGTTTCCTGATTTGGTGCATGCATATGCGATAAGCCCCAGAGGATCGACATTGCTCATGGGATTGCCACCAACATATGCGTAGGTGTTGGTTCCCCCTGCCAATCCAATCGGATCACTCTGCACGTAGCGGCCAATACTCGCGTCATAGTCGCGGAAGCCGTTGTACCAGAGGCCGCTTTCCGCGTCGTAGTACTGGCCCGGAAAGCCAATGTTCAACCCGCCAATCTCATCCTTCTGGACGCTGCGTCCATAGGCGTAGTTGTACGCCTTCCAGACGGTCTGCTGGCTTGGGCTGGTGACGAACTCAGGGCGTCCCAAATGATCGGTATGCACGTAATTGTGCTGCCCGCTTCGCGCCAAGCCCACCAGCTCTCCATCGAACCAGAAGTAATTGGTCCACACACCGTTGTTGAGCTCAGTCATGAGCTGGTTCTGGCCAGCGTAGAAGTAGCGGCTGTTGGTGCTCTGGTTGATCTTGGCAACGCGCTGTCCCTGCGCATTCAGCACGTAGTCGGTCGCTACTCCTCCGATGTTGCTTCGGCTCATGCGATTGAAGGCATCGTATTCGTAGGTACTGATCCGGCTACCCGCAGTCTCGCTGATACGATTTCCCAATGCGTCGTATTGGTACTGGCGGCTGCCGTCCTGATTGGTGTAGTTCAGCACCCGGTTGCTCCCCGGGTCGATGCTGTACTGGGTCAGCTGACTACCGGCCTGATAGCGGTCGTGATTGCCGCCGGCGTCGTAGGAAAGATTGTTGGTGACGCCAAACCGAGTCAGCTGGGTCAGTCGGCTCAGTGAGTCGTACCCGATCATCTGCGTCATGTTCGGGTCGACAGCATCGACGATGGCGATGATTTCTCCATCACCACTGTACTGGTAGTCCCAATAGCTGAGCTTGCTGCTGTTGGGTCCCCAGACCGACATTGCCGTCAGCCGTCCCTCCGGATCGTGGTTATAGCCCCGGCCGAGGCCATTGCCATAAGCCAGCCACCCGCGCGCTCCCGTGGCCTTCCAGCTTGCCTGGGAAATGATCGAACGCTGCGTGCCGTCTACGGTTGCCACCAACGCGCTTGGTTTTCCGTGGGAACCATAGGAGTAGGTTGCCTTGTCACCATTGGGATAGGTGATCTCGCTCAGGCGATTGATGCCGTCGTAGCCATACGTCGTACTGTAATCCGTCTTCTGACCAGACAGATCTGTGAAGTCGCGGCGTATCTGCAGCGATCCATTCGCGGTGTAGGCAAAATGTGTTGCTGTTCCCGGCCCCGAGGTGCCGCACAACAGTCCTTTACCATTGCCACACCAGTCGTAGCTGTAGCCCAACGTCCGGTCCTCCGCACTCGCAGAGGTCATGCGACCCAGGCCGTCATAGTCGAAGGAAACAACGCTTCCGTCCGATCTGGTCGTCGATGTCCGTAGACCTGCAGCGTCGTACTGGTGCTGTGTCGTTCCCGTATCCGGGCTCACCTGCTTCCACATCTGGCCGAAGCCATCAAACTCATAGGTGGTGACCAGATTGCGGGGATCGCTCACTCGGATTGGACGATCTGCATGATCGTACGCAATCTGCGTCTTCCCTCCAGCAGCATCGATTGATTGGATCAAGCGACCGCGAGCGTCGTAGCTCATGCGGGTAACCCGATTCTGCGAGTCGGTGACCTGGGTGACGCGTCCCTCCGCGTCATAGGCATAACGCACGTTCTGTACGCCGTTTCCGCGCTCGACAATCACGCGACCCAGCTCGTCGTACTCATATGTATTGACGGAGACAACAGCGTTCAGCCCGATCAGGGCAAGCGTCAGTGCTGGCATATGGATAGTCCTTTCTTACCGAGGCCGTTCGCACGTGACGCGACCACAGCTTCCCTTGTTGTTCTCTACAGACAATGTCGCCCTCCCCTCCGGGCCCCACGCAGTACCGCCAGAGGCCATCTGCGCCTTGTAGATGAAGGTGACGTTGCCATTGCCGGTGTTCTTCGGACCAACGCTTCTGCTGAAGGTTGCAACTGCTCCAGGAGGCACCGGTCCAGCTAGGCCCATGCTTTCATTGAGCTGAAGAATTCCGAATGCCAGATAGGTGTCACCAGGATTCCACACGACGTTGCCGGTATTTCGGAACTGGAACGTCAGATTCGACGAGCCACCATTGAATATCTGGCGGGGTGATGCCGATGCGCTGACCAGTTCCGCATTTCGGACGACGGCAGGTATGGTGAAGGCTCCTGATCGATTGAGCAGCAGATGAGCCTGGCCCGAGGGCGAGATGCCGTGGACGTAGATGGGCTTTCCGCCATGTGCGTTGCGCATATTGGAATCCAACGTGAAGCCAAACCAATACGCCCCTTGCGATTGGCATGCGGCCTTTACGTCGTCGTTCGGAACCAGCGTGCCGGTAACGCTCCCAAGATACGTACCAGCGCCTGCCGGCCCTCCCGCATAGATGTGTACGGTGGTGGCCGCGTTGACGCCCACGGAGCATGCCCATCCTTGTACGGAGAAGTTCCAGTTCGCGTCGTTCGTAACCCCTGCGACGTCTCCGATGATCGTTGCCGTGGGAATGGCGAAGTTGCCGGAGTTGCCCAGCGCTTGGTTGTGCTGTGCTCCCTTCGGAGATACACCGTAGATGGAGAACTTGCGGCCACCCAGCTGCTGCCTCTGGGCCAGCGATATCGGCAGCTGGTATCTATAGCCATTGCCTGAGGCTTGGCAGGCGGCAGCAACCCCTGGCTCGCTGGCGAGGTTTGCCTGGGTGCTTCCCAGGTAGACGTTGCCTTCGGCGTAGCCATCCACCTGGATGGATCCGGCCGATCCGGTGGAGCAGGCCCAGCCTCGAGCGAACCAGTTCCACTGCCCGTCATGGGTGATTTCGTCAATCATTCCCTTGACTGCCGTATCGATCGGATAGTCGGTCTGTGAAACCTCGGTACGCGTGCGGTTGGAAGCGTTGTTGTAGCTATGACGGGTCCACGCCCACGTACCGTCTCCCAGCGAGCGGACTTCATGCGTCAGGCGGCGTCCTGCATCGTAGCCGTAGCGTACCGTCACGCCATCGGGCTGGGTGAGCGAGGCGATGTCGCCTGCGGAGGTGTAGCCAATGGCTGTGGTCGCCCAGCCGGTTCCCGAGCTGGTTCTGTCGGACACAACGCGGCCACGACCGTCATACGTCAGCTCCCGCACACCACCGTTCGCATTGACGATACGTCCCGGCAATCCCAAGCCGTTGAAGTTGGAATAGCTGATCGTATGACCGAGAGCGTTGGTGGTGCTGGTCAGATCGCCCTGGTTGTTGAAGGTCGAGGTGACGTCATCCTGCGGAAGCGGGCCATCGATTTTGATCGAGGCCTTCAATCCATTGGCGTGATAGCTATAGGTGGTGCGGGTTACCCGCGTCTGGCTGGGCACCCCACGTGCCGTCAGATTGCGCTCAGTCACGCTGGCCACGTTTCCGCGATCGTCATAGGTGTAGGCGACTTCAAGATCACCCACCACCGTTGTCTTGAGCAGCCGGTTACGCGCGGTATCCCACTCCTGCAACGTCGTACGTTCGGCCGTGCTGCCGACCGCTTCCACCCGCTTCAGCAGGTAGCCCTGTGCGCTGTAGTCGAAGTTGGTCAGATTGTCCTGGAAATCATGGACCAGATCAGGGTACCCATTGGCGTCGTAGCTCTGCTCCTTGTAGCTGGCAGGGCAGTTCGGCGACGGATCACCCTTGGTCGACACCATCTTTCCGTCCTTGAACGTGTAGGTGGTGCTGCGGCCAAGAGGGTTGATCACAGTGACATCGATATCGACGGGCCGCGTAAGGCTCGGCGCAGCGGCGGCGGTCATGCCGAGAGCGCTCTCCATCGGCAGCGAATCGACAGGCAGCGAGCGCGGCTGGTAGCAGATGCGTGAGCCTCCGGGGCGCTGTTCGCACCATCCACGCTCTTCGTCGGCGCGGACACCGCCCGGTCGAGCCGGGGCGGGGGGCGGAAGCACCGGTTCGGTGCTGCGCACGGCGTAGCTGAAGCGGAATCGTTCGATGCCGCCATTGTGCTCGGTGCTGATGGCGCGCCGCTCCGCGTCGTAGGCAAACGTGGAATAGCGCACGCCGTCAAAGGACTTGCCGGTCAGGGCACCCGGGAAGCGGGCATCTTCGTAGTGGTAGCTGATCGTCGTTGCAGGTGTGCCTGGTAGCGTCGCACTGGCGAGCCGGCCACGCCCGTTCCCGAACACGTTGGGGGTATAGGTGTAGCGGTAGATGTTGCCGGCCGGGTCGGTCACCTGGGAGACCTGTCCATTGGTCCAGCCAAAGCTGATACTGCGTCCCGAGGAGTGGGTGACCTTCTGCAGGTAGCGATCGGTATAGGAGAACGTCCAGCTCACACCTTGCTCATTGCTGAGCCGGGTGATGTAGCCCTCGGCGTTGTAGATTTCCGTCCCGTTGTTTTCGTTTCGAAGCGTGAACGTGCCGTCTCCGTTCGCGGCGAGATACGCGATGGGCTGGGCCTTGTCCTCGTACCAGCGCCCGCTGGCTGGATCCTTGAGATACTTGATGCGGCGACCGTCGGGCCGTTGTACCCACGCCAGCTGGTTTGCATCGGTGAACGCGAGCGAATAGTCGAAGTTGCTCAGCCAGTGATTGCCGAACAGGCCGGTCGCGCTCCAGTAATGATTGTAGTTGCGCTGCAGGAACAAGCCCATTTCGCCCTGGCTGGCGAAATCGAGTTCCGGCTCGACCTTGTTGCCGCTGTAGAGCACGACAGGATTGCCCTTGCGGCCATTGCAGTCCTTCTCCTTGTCGTCGGTCGGCTGCTCCTTGGCGGTTTCCGTGGGGATTGCGCCACCACCACCACCGTTATCCATCTGTGCTTCGGACAGATGGATTTCACTACCACCACCGAATCCAAAGCCACCCACGCCACCACCGCCAGTTCCAGGCAGCCGCTTCTTGGTGACGTATACGGTTCCCTCAGTGCTTGCTGCAGTCGCCGGGGTCATGGGCAACGAAAGGAATGGCAGCAGAAGGAGTGGGGACTTCAGAATGTTCCGTGTAGCAAAGTGCATCATGCGCTTTTGTAGCTCCTCATCCGAGACCGAGTCATTCAGTCACCGGGAATTCACGTTTGTAAATATTCTAGGTCGGTGTGCCGCCGATGTGCAACGCACACGGTGCGAATCTTCTGTGCCTTCTTGATCTGTGTTGGTCAACTCATGCCGACAATGGCGTCAGAACAAACTGCCCTGCGGTGACTCTTTCTTCGGCGGCAGCGGCTTCAGGAACCGGCTGCAATCCAGCTTCGGCCAATGGCTGTTCTGCGCATTGAAGCCGAGACGCTTTCGCGCCAGCTTGAAGCGGTTGTTCAACAGATCGGCATACACGCCTTGGCCACGCATGCGCGTGCCGAACTGACTGTCGTAGTCCTTGCCGCCACGCAGCTGCTGGATGGTGCTCATCACATGCGCGGCGCGATCAGGATGGTGCGTATCCAGCCAGTCGCGGAACAACGGCGCCACTTCAAGCGGCAGGCGCAGCAGCACGTAACCGGCTGTGCTGGCGCCGGCATCATGTGCGGCCTCCAGCACGGCTTCCAGTTCGCTGTCGTTGATCCACGGGATCACCGGCGCCACCATCACTCCCACCGGAATGCCCGCTTCATGCAGGCGCTTCATCGCGCGCAGCCGTGCATGCGGCGCCGACGCGCGCGGCTCAAGCTTCGCGGAAAGATGCGGGTCCAGCGAGGTCACCGAGAAATGCACGCTGACCAGGTTCTCCGCCGCCAGCGGTGCGAGCAGATCGATGTCACGCTCGACCAGTGCGTTCTTGGTGATCAGCGAGAACGGATGCCTGGTTTCCAGCATCACTTCGATCAGCTGGCGGGTGAGCTTGAACTTGCGTTCGATCGGCTGGTACGCATCGGTGTTGATGCCCAGTGCGATCGGCTGCGGCACATAGCCTGGTTTCGACAGTTCCTTGCGCAGCAGCTGCGGCGCATTGGTCTTGGCGAACAGCTTGGTCTCGAAGTCCAGGCCCGGCGACAGGTTCAGATAGGCGTGCGAGGGGCGCGCGAAGCAGTACGAGCAGCCGTGCTCGCAGCCACGATAGGGATTCACCGATTGACTGAAGCCGACGTCGGGCGAGTTGTTGCGGGTGATGATGCTGCGCGCGGTTTCGGCGCGCACTTCGGTGCGCAGGCGCGGGGCAAGGAACTCATCGCTCTCGTCGACCGCCCAGCCGTCGTCCACCGCCTCGCTGACGGTGCTTTCAAAGCGCCCGGCAAGGTGGGACGTGGAACCTCGGCCCTTGATCGCAATACCCATTGCGTCAAGGTACGCCAAGGCTGTCTCAATGGCTGCGACGGTCGCCTGAAGGGTTCAGGGCGGTGCTGAGCCGAGCATGGGCTCGGCTCTACAGTTGATGCAGAGACTTTGTAGAGCCGAGCCGACGCTCGGCTGCAATGCATCAAAGCAACGCCAGATAACCGCGCACCGTGGCATCCAGTCCGTCATACAGCGCCTCGCCGATCAGCGCGTGGCCGATCGACACCTCCAGCACCTCCGGCACGTGGGCCAGGAAGTCACGCAGGTTGTCCTGCGACAGGTCATGGCCGGCGTTGACCCCCAGTCCCACTGCCTGCGCACGGCGCGCGGCGGTGGCGAACAGCGCCAGCATCGCGTCGGCATCGCCGGCCGCGTGGGCTTCCGCATAGGGGCCGGTATACAGCTCGATGCGATCGGCGCCGACTTCGGCCGCCTGCTCCAGCAGTGGGTTGCCCGCGTCGACAAACAGGCTGACGCGACAGCCCAGTGCTTTCAGTTCCGCAACCAGCGGGCGCAGTCGCTCGGCATCGCGCTCGAAGTCAAAACCGTGATCGGACGTGATCTGCCCATCGCCATCCGGCACCAGGGTGGCCTGCGCCGGGCGGGTCTGTTCGCACAGCGGCAGCAGGCCTGGGTAGCCCTCGCGCGGTGGCGCGAACGGGTTGCCTTCGATGTTGAACTCGACACCCCGCACGCGGGTCAGCATGGACAGCGCCAGCACGTCCTCGGCGGTGATATGGCGGCGGTCCGGCCGCGGGTGCACGGTGATGCCATGCGCACCGGCATCCAGGCAGGCCTGGGCGGCACGCACCACGTCCGGTTCGGCACCGCCGCGCGAATTGCGCAGGACGGCGATCTTGTTGACGTTGACGCTGAGCTGGGTCATGGAACGGAACTACTTGGAAAGAGGGGACGGATCGTGATCGTTGGCGTCTTCGTTGCGGCGGGCCTGGGCCTGCTCGCGCAGGCGGCGCAGCTCCTCGGCATCGACCAGGGTGGCGGGGTCGCGCTGAAGGTCGCCGAAGCGGGCCACGTAGCGGCCGCGCACCCAGGCCAGCAGGAAGGCGAGGGCGGCCAGCAGGCACAGGCTCATCAGCCCCGCGCTGGGCGTCTTCAGGGCGAAGGCAAAGCAGCCCAGCGCCAGCAGCAGGTACAACCAGTACATAGTCGGGCTCCCCGGGTGATCGCCGCAGTGTAGCGCTGCGTCAGAGCAGCGGCGAGGCCAGCCGGGCGAAGGCCTCGGGCAGGCGGTGCAGCCACAACGAGCGGCCGGCCTGGTCGTGCACCCGCGTGGAACGGTCGAATTCGCCCTGCAGCAGTTCGGCCAGCGCGGCGACGCGGTCACGGTCGCTGATCATCATCGACAGCTCGAAGTTCAGCCGGAAGCTGCGGTGGTCGAAGTTGGCGCTGCCGACGATGCAGACATCGTCATCGGCGATGAAGGCCTTGGTATGCAGCATGCGTGGGCCGTACTCGTAGATCTTTACCCCGGCGTGCAGCAGCTCGTCGAAATAGGAGCGTGCGGCCTGGGTGACGAACCAGGAGTCGCTCATCTTCGGCACCAGCAGGCGCACGTCCAGGCCGCCCAGCGCGGCCGAAGTCAGGGCCATCCGCGCCGCTTCGCCGGGCACGAAGTAGGGCGTCACCAGCCACACGCGCTCGTGTGCTTCCTGGATGGCTGCCACGTGCAGGCGGTGGATGGTTTCCCAGCCCGAGTCCGGGCCGGATACCAGCACCTGGGCGTTGATCGCACCGTCGCCGCGCAGCGGCATGTCGGCTGGCCACAGGCGGGCGATGTCCATGCGCGAGGGATCCTGCCCGCTGGCGTAGAGCCAGTCCTCGGCAAATACCAGCTGCAGGCTGCGCACTACATGGCCGCGGATGCGCATGTGCAGGTCGCGGTAGGCGTCCGACTTGCGGCTTTCGTCCTCGTCGTCGGTGATGTTGATGCCACCGGTAAACGCCAGCCGGCCATCGACGATCACCAGCTTGCGGTGGGTGCGCAGGTTCAACCAGGGGCGCTTGAAGGGCTTCAGCAGCTGCCGTGGGTGGAACCAGATCGCTTCACCACCGGCGTCGAGCAGCGGCTGCAGGAAGCGGCGGGGCAGGGCGGAAGAGCCCACGGCATCGAGCAGCAGGCGCACCTGCACGCCGGCCTGTGCGCGCTCGACCAGGGCGTCACGCAGGGCGGTGCCGGCATGGTCCGGGTTGAAGATGTAGTACTCCAGATGCACGTGGTCGCGTGCCTGCGCGACGGCCTCAAGCAGCGCCGCGTAGGTCGCCGCGCCGTCCACCAGCCAGGTCACTTCGGTGGCGCTGCTCGGCGCAAGCCCTGTCGTGGCCTGGGCGATCTTGGCCAGCTCGGTGCAGTCGGCATCGGGCGGGCAGACGTCGCTGTAGTGCTCCATGCCCGACCGCGCGCGGCCACGGCGCAGGCGCTGCCGCTTCACCTTCTGCGGGCCCAGCAGGTAGTAGATGAAGAGACCCAGGTAGGGCAGCAACGCCAGTGACAGGATCCAGCTCAGCGTGGCCACCGGTTCGCGCTTCTGCAGCATGATCCAGCCTGCCAGCGCGAACAGGTACAGCAGGTAGGCCACCGCCAGGATCGTGCCGAGATGGGCGATGCCGTCAAGCCAGTGGCGCAGGGAGTCGAAGAGGGCGAGCATCCGCCGATCATAGCGGCCCCGGCCATCCGGCATGAAAAAAAACGCCCCTGTTTCCAGGGGCGTCTGCAGTCGCGTCATGACTGTTGTGTTGCGGTGTAGCGATTACTGCTGCACAAAACCGATCTTCTTCATCTGAGCATTCTTCGCGGCGGCCAGAACCTTGGCCATCACGTCGTACTCGGAATCCGGGCTGGCGTCGATGCGCAGTTCCGGCTGGTTCGTCGGGTCACGCTGGACCTCCTGCTCCATCCGCTGCTGCAGCTCGCTGGTATTGATCGGGCTGTTGTTCCACGAGACCTGGTTGCTGGCGTCGATCTTCAGTTCGATCGGCGGCGGCGGTTCGACCAGCTGCGGCGGTGGATTGAGCACGCGCTGCGGCAGGTCCACGGCGATCGGGTACGTCATGATCGGCGCGGTCACGATGAAGATGATCAGCAGAACCAGCATCACGTCCACAAGGGGCGTGACGTTGATGTCTGCCATGGGGCCCTTGCCACCACCACTACTGAATGCCATGGCTTATTGCCCCTTTTCTTTGGTCGCGACGAAGCCGACGTCCAGCATGCCCTGCTCCTGCGCGACCTTGGTCAGGTCGTTGATGACGCGCATCTTGGTGGTGCGGTCACCACGCAGGTTCAGCGGCGGCTGCGGGGTCTGCTGGGCGGCGGTCGCCAAGCGCGACTCGAGAGTCTGCTTGTTGATTTCTTCGTCGTTCCAGTAGATCGAGCCGTCTTCCTTGACTGCCAGGGTGATCGGTCCGGAACGCTTTTCAGCGTCTTCCGGCTTCTGGATCAGGTTGGCTTCCGGCAGATCCACCTTGACCTTGTGGGACATCAGGGGCGCCGTGATGATGAAGATGATCAGCAGCACCAGCATCACGTCCACGAGGGGCGTAACGTTGATGTCGGCCATGGGGCCGCCGCTGTTACCACTACTGAAAGCCATAACGGGCTCCGTCTAGATCTTGGTGACTACTTACGTTCGTCGCAGGGTGACGCGCGCCGCAATTAGCGGACGCGCGAGCCGGTGGCGAAGAAGTCGTGCAGGTCGTGCGCGAAGGTATCGAACTTGCTGATGGTCGCGCTGTTGATCTTGCTGAAGAAGTTGAAGGCGAACACAGCCGGGATCGCGACGAACAGACCGATCGCGGTCATGATCAGCGCTTCACCCACCGGGCCGGCAACGGCGTCGATCGAAGCGGAGCCGGTGGCACCGATCTTGATCAGCGCGCCGTAGATGCCCCACACGGTACCCAGCAGACCGACGAACGGAGCGGTTGCACCGACGGTGGCCAGCAGGGTCATGCCCGACTGCAGCTTGTTGCTTTCGCGGGTGACGGCCTGACGCAGAGCGCGGTCGACGAACTCCGAACGGCTCAGGTTCTCACCCACGCCGCCGGTGGCGCCGCCTTCAGCGCGCTGGTGGTGGGCAGCAGCCTGGGCAGCGTCCAGGGCGATCTTGGAGAACGGCTCGGAAGCCGGCTGTTCTTCCATCGCACGGATGGCGTCCTGCGCGTTCGGGGTATCCCAGAACAGGCTGACGACGCGATCGGCGGCGCTCTTCAGGCGGGTGGCACGGAAGATGTTGATGACGGTCCAGTACCAGGACATGGCCGACATGGCGATCAGGGTCAGCAGCACGACCCAGGAAACCGCGAAATCACCCGGCTTGGTGGTCATTTCGTGGATCAGGTGCTCGAAGCCCATCTGCGACAGGGCGTTGGACGGATTGCCCCCGGCAGCAGCGGCGATGAAAATTTCCTGCAGCATGACGCTTACCTTTGTTGTGTGTGGTGATAAAGGGTGTAGCTAAGCTAAACAATCGAACCGGGAGCGGGGGTGGCCAGGCGGCCACCCGGACGCATCAGTTCAGCGCAAAGTTGACCGGGACGCGAACGCGACCTGCCGCCTTCTTACCGCCAGATTCAGCGGCGTTGAAGCGCCACTTGCGAGCCGCTTCCATCGCAGCACGGTCCAGGTCGCGGTTACGGCTGGACTTTTCCACCGTGACATTGGTGACGTTGCCGCTGGCATCGACATCAATGATCAGGATCACTTCGCCCTGGATACCAGCGCGGAAGGCTGCCGGCGGGTAGCGCGGCGGATTCATGGCCTTCGACGAGATGTCCACGCTGGCCTCGATCGAGGTCGCAGGTGCCGGCGGCGCGGGCGGCGACGGCGGGGTGACGATATCGCTCGGGCGCGGTTCCGGCACGTCCACGACCGGCGCCTGCGGCGGCGGCGGGACCGGCGACGGCTTCGGCGGCGACAGATTCTTCACCGGCGGCGGCGGAGTATCTGTCGGCGGCGGCGGCGGCGGCGGCGGGGGCGGCGGCGGCGGTGCGTCGACGATGGTCACCATGACGTTACGCTCCTTCTCAGCCACGGCCTTGGGGGCCACGGCGGGGATCAGGAGCATCATGAAGGCGGCCAGATGCAGGGCGATTACAAACGCGATGCCGACGATGCGAGGCCAGCTCAGCCCCTTGTCATCGGGTTGTTCGTACCGGTGAACGACTAGTTGTTCCGTCATGCGCCAAGAGCTCAATAGTGGGGCCGGGATGCCGGGGGCGGAATCCCTGATCAGCGGTGCATGACACCGCAGGAACCTCCAAGCTTATACCAATCCTGAGCGCCTGCGCATCAACTGGGCAGGCATTCAGGCGTTATTCCTACTTACTTCAGGTTGATGATTTTTTTGGCATCAGCCTGGTTCTTCACACCCTTCGCCAGCGCCTGCTGGGCGGCCTGCTTGGCCTCCGGGATGCGACCTTCGGCATGCAGGACGCGTGCCAGGTTCAGGTAGGTCTCACCGTCCTTGGACAGCGGGGCAGCCTTCTGCCACGCATCGATCGCCTGCGGCACCTGGTCGGAGTAGTAGTAGGACTGGGCCAGCGCCAGGTAGACCTGGTAGTCCGGCTTCAGGATGCCCTTCTGCAACCCTTCGTTGATGACCGCGATGACGTCCTTTTCCTTGTGTTCGGTGTTGGCATAGATCGAGTACAGCTGCTTGTACTCGCGCTCTTCGGTGAGCTGGCCGCTGCTGCGCAGCTTGTCCATCACCGCAGCCGCCTTGTCCATCTGGTCGGCCTGCATGTACATGCTGGCCAGGTTCAGCTGGGCCTTCTTGTCGTTGGGGTTCTTGGCAGCCAGGGCCTCGGCTTCCTTGACCGCTTCACCGGACTGGCCGGCTTCGGACAGGGCCGCCATCAGCAGCTGGTTCCAGTTGTCCTTCGGTTCGGTCGAGCCAGCGATGGCCTGCTTCAGCACCGGAATCGCTTCCTGGTAGCGCTCCAGCTGGTACAGCGCCTGGCCCTTGGCGATCAGCTCTTCCGGCTTGGTCGACTTGCTCTCGGCGAAGTACTTGTCGAGAGTGGCCAGGCCTTCGGCTGTCTTGTCTTCCTGCAGTTCCAGCTGGCCCAGCATCAGCATCGACTGGAAGTGGCCGTTGTTGTCCAGGCCGTTGAACTGCAGGACCTGCTTCAGGTAGGCGATCGCCGCTGCGGTGTCGTCGGTCTGGTAGGCGGCCTGCGAGGCCAGCTGTGCGGCCAGCGACTTGTCGTACTCGTTCGCGGCGCTGTCAGCCAGGATGGCGTCGGCCTGCGTGCGGGTCTCCGGGAACTTTTCCTTGTTGTAGCTGTCGATCATTTTCTGCAGCTTGCTGCCCAGCTTGGCCGAAGCCTTGACCGTCGGCTCCTGGCGGGTCGCGTTCGGGTACAGCACCTCGGCCTTGGCCTGCTTGCCGCCGCGGTTGCCGCGCTCGGAGGAGCGCGAGGACTGCGCGAAGGCATCGGTGACCACGGCGCCGGTCAGGGCGGTCGCGACGAGGACGGAAAGCACAGCTTTGTGGTTACGGAAAATCATCGTTCACCTCGATCGAACCGCCGGTTAGCGGCAAAGTCGGACTGTCAGAAAAATCTGAGCCGCCAAACGTATCAGAAACAGATGGCGTGAGAAATCGTTTTATGTGCTGCAATACAGCATAAAACTGCGCACTCATCCGCACTTTGGCCGCAGTCCGGCCGCCTGCGCCTGCTGATAGACCGGCGTCAGAGCCGGTGCATCGCGCCGCAGTTCCTGGATCCGGTTGGCCGGGTCAGGGTGCGTGGAGAGCCATTGTGGGCTGCGACCGCCACTGGCGGCCATCATGTTCTGCCACAGATCGACCGCCTGGGCCGGGTTGAAGCCGGCCTGGGCCATCAGTCGCTGGCCGATCACATCGGCCTCGCTCTCCTGGGTGCGCGAGCCGGGCAGCAGGAAGGCGGTCTGCGCGCCCATCCCGCCAAGCTGGTTCACGGTGCTGGCGGCACCCTCGCCGTAGGCGGCCCCGGCGAGCGCGCCGAGCACGGCCAGGCCGGTCTGCGCGCCCATCTGCCGGGTGATGCGCTCTTCGTGGTGGCGAGCGATGACATGGCCGATTTCGTGGCCGATTACGGCAGCCAGCTGGTCCTGGTTCTTGGCGACGGTGAAGATGCCGGTGTTCACGCCCACCTTGCCGCCGGGGAGGGCGAAGGCATTGGGCTCCTTGTCGACGAACACCGCGGTCTCCCACCGTACGCCACGGTACTGGGCAGGCAGCTGCGCGACCAGCGCGTTGACCACACACTGCACGTAGCCGTTCTGGCGGCCGTCGGTGCTGATCTTTTCCTTCTGCTTGGTTTCGGCGAACGCCTGTGCACCCAGCTGGTCCAGCTGCGCCTGTGATACGCCGCCCACCATCTGCCGGCGCCCGGTCGGCGACGTCGTGGTCGCGCAGGCGCTGACCAGGGTGGTGATGACAAGGGCCAGCAGCAGTTGTTTCATGGAAGCTCCCCCGCGTTCATATGCGCAGTGTGTAGCGTAGCGGCTTAATCTTTCGTCAAGCGGACACGGCGTTACGTTGACCCCAGGAACACCATCGCGGCAAGCGCGACAGCATTGTTCAGCGCATGCGCGGTGATCGCCGCCCACAGCGTACCGGTGCGCTGGTAGAGCCAGCAGAACGCGGCGCCCATGCCGCCATAGACCAGCCACAACTGGGCCATCCCCAGCAGCGAATTCTTGCTCAGGCCGGGCACTTCATGCACCAGCGCGAAGGCCAGGCTGCTGAGGATGATGCCCAGCCAGGGGCGGCCCGCCTGCCACAGGCGCCCGAACAACACGCGGCGGAACAGCAGCTCCTCGTAAGCCGGGGCAAGCACCACGGCAAACAGCACCAGGAACAGCGGGAAACGCGCGATCGCGTTCTGCATCAGTTCCACGTTGGTCGGCACCGGCTCGATGCCGAACTGCCTGGCCAGGAACGCGATGCCGTTGCTGCCGAGCACGATCAGCGTGGCCACCAGCAGTGTCCAGCCCCAGGTCGAGGGCCGCCGCAGTGCCTGGCGGGAGGCGAGGCGTTCGTCCGCATTGGCGGGACGGCGCCAGAAGTACAACAGCAGTGCGGCGCCTCCGGTGGCAATCAACGCCATCAGGATCTGCGCCAGCGCACCCGGCTGGCCAACCGCCGCGCCGATTGCATCAGGCGACAGCACGCCGCCATTGGCCTCCGCGTTGGCACGACTGACCATGATCGCGCGGTAGAACCCCCACAAAAGCCCGGTGATCATGCTCAGGCCGAACAGGGTGACGGCGGCAATGCCCAGGTCAATGAAGAAGCCCGCCAACGGGGAACCGGCACGCGGCGCGACCGAAGCCGGCGGAATCGGGGGCGGGGCGGAAACCGGGGCGGATGCGGACATCAGGTACCTGCGTTCAAGGGTCGAAGGCCGGCGCGCCTCCCCGCGCACCGGCCGTGTCCCGATTGTGTCAGATATCCAGGTTTGCGACCTTCAGCGCGTTGTCTTCGATGAAGTCGCGACGCGGTTCGACGACATCGCCCATCAGGGTGCTGAAGATCTGGTCGGCAGCGACAGCGTCTTCGATGCGTACCTGCAGCAGTCGACGGGTTTCCGGATTCACCGTGGTGTCCCACAGCTGCTCCGGATTCATTTCACCCAGGCCCTTGAATCGCTGGATCTGGCGGCCGCGCTTGGCCTCCTCGAGCAGCCAGTTCTGCGCCTTGGCGAAGCTGTCGACTTCGATCGACTTGGCGCCGCGGGAAATGGTCGCGCCCTCGCGCACCAGACCGTGCAGCAGCTTCGACGCCTGGTGGATCGCGCGCAGTTCGCCGCTTTCGAAGGCCGACATCGGCAGCACCTGGATATGCTGTTCGCCCATGTGGCGACGGGTCACCAGCACGGCGGCCGGGCGCTCATCGTTCGGTTCCTGCAGTTCCAGGCTGAAGCGCGGGCTGCCCAGGCTGCCCTGGTTGAGGCGCTTGGCCAAGGCATCCAGGCCTTCGCCTTCGCCGGCATTGCGCAGGCTGTCCAGATCCATCGGCACGAAATCGACCAGCGCTTCGAGCAGGTTGCGGTCGTAGCGATGCGCGTTGCGTTCGATCGAATCCAGCGCGGCGGCGTAGGTCAGCAGCAGCTTTTCCAGGGCCAGGCCTTCAATGCCCGGCTCGCCGGTGGCCGGTACCAGCGCAGCGTTTTCCACTGCGCTGCTGGCCAGGTAGCTGTCCAGCGCCGGGTCGTCCTTCAGGTACAGCTCCTGCTTGCCCTGCTTGATCTTGTACAGCGGCGGCAGGCCGATGTAGACGTAACCCCGCTCGATCAGCTCCGGCATCTGACGATAGAAGAACGTCAGCAGCAGGGTGCGGATGTGGGCGCCGTCGACGTCGGCGTCGGTCATGATGATGATCTTGTGGTAACGCAGCTTGTCCGGGTTGTACTCGTCACGGCCGATGCCGGTGCCCAGCGCGGTGATCAGCGTACCGACCTGGTCGGAGGACAGCATGCGGTCGAAACGTGCGCGTTCCACGTTGAGAATCTTGCCGCGCAGCGGCAGCACGGCCTGGTTCTTGCGGTTGCGGCCCTGCTTGGCCGAGCCACCTGCCGAGTCGCCCTCGACGATGAACAGTTCGGACAGCGCCGGATCCTTTTCCTGGCAGTCGGCCAGCTTGCCCGGCAGGCCGGCGATATCCAGCGCGCCCTTGCGGCGGGTCAGGTCGCGGGCCTTGCGCGCCGCTTCACGTGCACGCGCGGCGTCAACGATCTTGCCGGCGATCGCCTTGGCTTCGTTCGGGTTCTCCTGCAGGAACTCTTCCAGGCGCGCACCGAAGGCGTTTTCCACCGCCGGGCGCACGTCGGAGCTGACCAGCTTTTCCTTGGTCTGGCTGGAGAAGCTCGGATCCGGCACCTTCACCGACAGCACCGCGATCATGCCTTCGCGCATGTCATCGCCGGTGAGGTTGATCTTGGCCTGCTTGGCGATGCCGTTCTGCTCGATGTAGTTGTTGAGCACACGGGTCAGGGCACCGCGGAAACCGGCCAGGTGGGTACCACCGTCCTTCTGCGGAATGTTGTTGGTGAAGCAGTACATCGTCTCCTGATAGGAGTCGGTCCACTGCAGCGCTACATCCACAACGATGCCGTTGTGCTCGCCGGTGACCGAGATGACGTTCGGGTGCAGCGGGGTCTTCAACTGGGCCAGATGCTCCACGAAGCTGCGGATGCCGCCTTCGTAGTGGAAATCGTCGCGACGGCCTTCGCCGCGCTCATCGGCCAGCACGATCTTGACGCCGGAATTGAGGAAGGACAGTTCGCGCAGGCGGCGGGCGAGGATGTCGTAGTGGAACTCCACGTTGTCGTGGAAGGCGACGGTCGACGGCCAGAAGCGCACGGTGGTACCGCGCTTGGTGGTGGTTTCCAGCTTGGCCAGCGCGGTCACTGCGGCGCCGTTGCTGAATTCCTGCTGGTAGTGGAAGCCGTTCTGGAACACGTCCACCAGCAGCTTCTGCGACAGCGCATTGACCACGCTGACGCCTACGCCGTGCAGGCCGCCGGAAACCTTGTAGCTGTTGTCGTCGAACTTGCCGCCTGCGTGCAGGACAGTCATCACCACTTCGGCGGCAGACACTTCGCGACCGAGCTTGGCGCTCATCTGCTCGTGCTTGCCGGTCGGGATGCCACGGCCGTTGTCGGACACCGAGACCGAGCCATCGGCGTGGATCGTCACGGCTACGTGGTCGGCGTGGCCGGCCAGCGCTTCGTCGATCGAGTTGTCGACGACCTCGAACACCATGTGGTGCAGACCGGTGCCGTCATGCACGTCGCCGATGTACATGCCGGGACGCTTGCGGACAGCCTCCAGGCCTTCCAGGGCGGTAATGCTGTTGGCGTCGTAATTGCCGTTGTTTGCCGGGGTGTTCTGTTCGTCGCTCATTGCGCTTGCCGTAGGCTCCGCAGGTCGGCCACCGCGTGGAGCGATGTGCCGAGAATGAAAGGGTTCCAACCCGAATTATACCAGCCGGGGTCTAACGGCCCTGATGTGCCCACTATGGCACAGCCACGATCTGTGCATGTTCCACGTGGAACCGGGCGATGTGGGTCAGGTCCTGCAGCGCCGCCGGAGTTTCAGTGGCAGTGATGAAGATCTGTGCCGGCCCACTGAGCAGGCGCTCCAGTACCCGCGCCTGGTGGGTGCGATCCAGCTCCGAGGCCAGATCGTCCAGAGCGATCACCGGCCATTCGCCGCGCTGTTCCGCATAGTCTTCGGCCTGTGCCAGCAGGCAAGCCAATGCCGTCAGCTTGGCCTGACCGCGGGACAGCGCATCACGTCCCGGAATGCTATGGGAATCCACACTCCAGTCCGCCCGATGTGGACCGACCGAGGTGTATCCGGCCTGCCGGTCACGTTCCCGGGCCAAAAGCAGGGCATCGGCCAAGGGAAGCTCATGCCGCCGCCAACCGGGGCTCAGTTCCAGTCCCTGGATGCCGAGTTGCGGAGCCAGGCTGGCGGCCAACGCCACCGTGCGCTGTTGAAGACGCTCCAGATAGTGCTGACGGCGGCTGGTCAACGGTTCTCCGGCCTCGGCCAACTCATGGTCCCAGGTATCGAGCATCCGCGACGGCCCGCCCTGCTTGAGCAGGGCATTGCGCTGCTTCAGCGCACGGGAGTAGCGGCGCCACAGCGATAGAAAATCCGGTTCCACGTGGAACAAGCCCCAATCGAGGAAGCGGCGGCGGGGTTCTCCGCCCCCGCTGACCAGTGCGTGGCTCCCGGGCTCGAACGTCACCACCGCCAGCGCTGCGCAGAGATTACCCAGCTGCGCGACATCTTCGCCATCCAATCGCCCCTTCCAGTCCTGGCCGCTGTGACGCAGCCCGGCCTTTCGGCGGTGGGGCGGGTGATCGGCACGCTGTTCGTCCCATTCCACGAAGATTTCCAGCGCTTCCTGACCCTGGCGCACCAGACCGTCGCGCACCCGGCCACGGAAGCTGCGCCCGTAGGCCATCAGGTGCAGGGCTTCGAGCACGCTGGTCTTTCCGGCACCATTGTCGCCGGTCAGCAGGTTCAATCCCGGCTGGGGCGACAGGTCCACCGCACTGAAGCGACGCAGTTGGTGCAAGGCGAGGCGGCGGATAAGCATGGGGCGCGAAAGACCATCCGCACGAGGCGGTAGTGGGGCAGGGAATCCATCAGCTTACTGCATCGGTCAAGCCAGCCGTGGCGCGCCAGACATCGCCACTGTGCTGAAGCCTCCGCCTGGCAGCCCTACGCGTGTTCCACGTGGTGGCGCTCCCTCACCTGTGCTCGCCTGGGTCTGGATATGCCCCGGAATCCTTGAATTCTGAGCGGCGGCGCAGGGTGCAGGCCCTCAGATTTCAGTGATTTCAGCCTCATTCCGCAAGCATCGCCAGGTGCCCCGACGGTGGGTTGCGCGAACACCGCACAGATTTCTTGAAATCTACGATGCGATGCCGTGGAGGGTTCCACAGATTTCAAAGAATTCAGCCCATTCGTTTCACGCTGTCCACAGCGGGTCTGTATGACTTATACACAAGGTATGGGCAAACTGTGGATAAAAAAGCCCTTTTGCCCGACCTGCGAAACTATCCACAGGTTCCCCCCCAGCCTGAGGGGCCTCTATACAGGGGGTTTCATCTGCATAAATCTCTTAAAAATCAATTGGATAATGCATTTTTCCACGAAATCTGGGCCTACCATCACCACCATGCTTTAGATTTATACCCAGATTTAGAAGCTAGGCCAGCCCTGATCCGGCCCCAACCAGGCCTGTGGACAGTGACGTCTGCAGATGAAGCAACCACTGCGATAGCGGATGCGATCCGCTTCATCCATCCGACCAGATCGAGTCACCTGCGATCAGGCTGAAGACCCGGAACTGCTTACTCGATCGAAGTTGGCTGGGCAGCGCCCAAGTCAGCAACCTGGATTCCTACCGCGCAGGGCCGATTGCATCGGAGGGGCAACCAAGAACTATCGCCAAGCAGCAATCTCGAGCAAGGCATTCGCCCAGACCTAGAGATTCCGCGATCCCCGATGCTCCACGTGGAACCTGCAAAAAAAAAACGCCCGGGAAAATCCCGGGCGTCCTTCGGTTCCACGTGGAACAGGCTGCAGTCAGAGACGCAGCGGCATCACCACGTGGCGCGACTTCTCGCTGCTGGATTCACGCACCAGCGCCGAGGAGTTGGAGTCGCGCAGCTGGATGATCACTTCCTCGTCGCGCAGGGCGGAGAGGGCATCCAGCAGGTAGTTCACGTTGAAGCCAATGGCCAGATCGCTGACCGTGGTGTCGGCTTCGATCTCTTCCTGGGCTTCTTCCTGCTCCGGGTTGTGCGCGCTGATCTTCAGGTTGCCCGGCGAGACTTCCACGCGGATACCGCGGTACTTCTCGTTGGACAGGATCGCAGCACGCTGCAGCGAGGCACGCAGTGCTTCACGATCAACCTTCACTTCGCGGTCGGCACCGATCGGGATCACCGCTTCGTAATCCGGGAAACGGCCGTCGATCAGCTTGGAGGTGAAGGTGACATCGTCGCGCTTGACGCGCACGTGGCTGCGGCCGACTTCCAGCTCGATCTCGCGATCGCCGCTCTCCAGCAGGCGCTGAAGTTCGGTCACGCCCTTGCGCGGCACGATGATCTGGCGCTTGGAACCGCTGGGCTTGGCCAGGTCGGTTTCACAAAGAGCCAGGCGGTGGCCGTCGGTGGCAACGGTACGCAGTGCATCACCGCGCAGGTCGAACAGCAGACCGTTGAGGTAGTAGCGCACGTCCTGCTGGGCCATTGCGAACGCGGTGCGCTCGATCAGCTCCTTCAGGGTCGCTTCGCCGATGGCCACGCGCTCGGTGGCTTCCACTTCGTCAACCGAAGGGAAATCATTGGAGGGCAGGGTGGCCAAGGTGAAACGGCTGCGACCGGCCTGCACGGTGATCTTGTCACCTGTCTGCGAGACGGTGATCCGGCTGCCATCGGGCAGGGCGCGGATGATCTCGAACAGCTTGCGGGCGGGAATGGTGGTTTCGCCGTCCTGGGCATCTTCAACCGCGATCCGCGACACCATCTCCACTTCCAGGTCGGTACCGGTCAGCGACAGCTGGCCGTTCTGCACCTGGACCAGGAAATTGGCCAGAACCGGAAGGGTCTGGCGGCGTTCGACCACGTTGACGACCTGTGCCAACGGCTTGAGAAAGGCTTCGCGCTGCAGTGTGAAACGCATGTGGTTCCGTGCCCCTATGCTTTAAAAAATGTGGAATAAATCAAAAGCTTGGTGGTGCTGGTAGAGACAGAATCGCTGGAAAACAACGCTAAGTCTTTGTAAATAAAAGGATTTCAGACCTCGAAACCCTCTGTATTACCGACCCCCAGAGGGTGGGGAAAGCTGTGGATAAATCCGACGCGATTTCAGACGCCTTTTTTATCCACAACGTGTCCCGCGCTTGCTACCGGATTCTGCACCGTTTTGTGCGATGACGCCTCATCGGCATCCGTGCATCATTCGCTCAGCTTCCGGATCAGCTTGTCCCAGTCCTCGCGGAGCTTGCCGTCGGTTTCCATCAGGGTCCGGATCTGGCGGCAGGCATGCAGCACCGTGGTGTGATCGCGACCGGCAAAGGCGTCGCCGATCTCGGGCAGGCTGTGCTCGGTCAGTTCCTTGGTCAGCGCCATGGCGACCTGGCGGGGGCGGGCCAGCGAGCGGGTCCGACGCTTCGACAGCAGATCCTTGATCTGCAGGCCGTAGTAGTCGGCAACGGTTTTCTGGATGTTGGGAATGCTGATCGCCTGCTGCTGGGCGCGCAGCAGGTCGCGCAGGGTTTCCTGGGCGAATTCGGTGGTGATCGCGCGGCCGGTGAAGTTGGCGCGGGCGGTCAGGGTATTCAGCGCACCCTCGAGGTCGCGCACGTTGGAGCGCATCTTCTTGGCGATCAGGAACGCAACATCATCGGGAATCTCCGCACCACGTTCGCGTGCCTTGGCAAGCACGATCGCGGCGCGGGTCTCGAAGTCCGGCGGTTCGATCGCGACCGACAGGCCCCAGGCAAGACGCGACTTCAGGCGCGCTTCCAGACCTTCGACTTCGCGCGGATAGCGGTCGCAGGTCAGGATGATCTGCTGCTTGCCATCGAACAACGCGTTGAAGGTGTGGAAGAACTCTTCCTGCGTGCGGTCCTTGCCGGCGAAGAACTGGATGTCATCGATCAGCAGCGCGTCCACCTGCTGGAACTGGCGCTTGAACTGATCCATGGTCTTTTCCTGCAGGGCCCGGATCATCGCGCTGAAGAACTGTTCCGAACGCAGGTACAGCACCTTCGCGCCCGGATTGGCCTGGCGCATCGCGTTGCCGGCGGCGAACATCAGGTGGGTCTTGCCCAGGCCGGTGCCGCCGTACAGCAGCAGCGGGTTGTGCGCGCGGTCGCCCGGCTTCTGCGCTGCCTGGAAGGCGGCGGCCAGGCCCAGCTGGTTGCTGCGGCCTTCGACGAAGTTGGCGAACGTGTAGTGGTTGTCCAGGTTGCCGGCGAAGGGCACCTGCGGTTCGCTGGACACATGCGCCGACGGCGTGGAAACCGGCGCGATCTGCGCCTCCACAGGACGCGGGCGCGAGCCGATTTCAAGAAAAACGTCGCTGAAACCGGCGAAATGAGCCAGCAGTTCGCGGATCCGGGCCAGGTACAGCTCGCGGACCTGGTCGACGATGAAGGCATTCGGTGCATACAGCACCAGGCTGTCCACGCGCAGATCAGCCTGCAGCGGCTTCAACCAGGTATGAACGTCTTCCGGCGGGAACTCCGCTTCGAGGCGCTCGAGACTACGGGACCAGGCATCCATCAGCAATAATCGTCCGGTGGCCGGGGCATGGACGCGACAAGGCGCCCAAACACAGGCCGGAAAGGGGGGAAATGGATGGCTCAGACTACCACCGAGCGCCCGCCTTCGGAATGCTTGTCCCCTACTTATTCACAAAAACATCCACAGCTATTGCACAGCCCAGTGAATTCGCGTAGCTGACAGGGGTTGACTTGGGGCAGGGTACCTCTCTAGAATTTCCGGTTCTTTCCGTCCCATTCATACGAGAGGCCCCCAATGGCCACGAAGCGCACCTACCAGCCCAGCAACCTCAAGCGTAAGCGCGACCACGGCTTCCGTGCCCGTATGAAGACCGCTGACGGCCGCAAGATCCTGTCGCGTCGCCGCGCCAAGGGCCGCAAAGTCCTGAGCGCCTGATTGCCATGCCGCACCCTGCGGCAGACGCAATCCCTTCGACAGTGAATACTGCAGACCCGCGCAAGCGATTCCCTCGCTCTGCGCGGGTTCGCACGCGTGCCGAATACTCAACGGTCTTCAACGGCGCCCGCCGTGTGTCCGATCCGCTGATGACCCTGCACTGGCTGCCAGCTGACCGGCCGGCCAGGCTGGGTCTGGCGGTTTCCCGCAAGGTTGATCCGAACGCCGTTGGGCGTAACCGGATCAAGCGCGTCCTGCGCGACATCCTGCGTCAGACACGTACCGACATCCAGCCAGGCGACTTTGTCGTCGTGGCTCGTAGTGCTGCGCGTTCCGCCAGCAACGACGAGATCCGCCAGGCCTTCCTGCGCCTGCTGCGTCGCCTGCGTGCATTGCCCACGCCGGGCGTGGACGGCACAATGCCGCCGCCTGATGGCATCGCAACTCCTTCTTTGACCGAGCCGGCATCGCGTCCCGGCCCCGCCGAGCCTGTCCGCTGATGAACCAGACCCGCGTATTCCTCATTTTTGCCTGGCTGATGGTGGCCGTGCTGCTGTGGATGGAGTGGAGCCGTGAAAAGGCTGCTCCGACCCCGGCACCGACGACCACGTCGGCCCCGGCCGCCGCACAGAGCGTTCCGGGCGCAACCCCGGGCGCCATCCCCAGCGCCCAGGTTCCGGGTGCCCCCGGCCAGGCCGCCGTGCAGGCGCAGGCCAGTGCCACCCCGGCCAGCCAGCGCGTGACCGTCACCACCGACGTGCTGCGCCTGGTGCTCGATGGCGGCCGTGTGCTCGACGCCGAGCTGCTGCAGTTCCCGCAGACCAAGGACGAAGGCAGCCCGCCGGTCCGCCTGCTGACCGAAGACCCCGCGCACCCGTACAGCGCGATCAGTGGCTGGGCCAGCGAAGACAAGAACACCCCGGTCCCCGGCGCTGACGGCTTCAAGCTGGTCGGTGACACCAGGGACTTCGTGCTGGCCAAGGGCCAGAACGAACTGCAGATCCCGTTCGTGTGGACCGCCGACAACGGCGTGACCATCAAGCGCACCCTGACCGTCTCGCGCAACGAGTACGCCGTGCGCTTCAAGGACGAAGTCAGCAACGCCGGCGCCGCGCCGTGGAACGGTTACGTCTACCGCACCCTGGACCGCACCCCGACCATCCTGTCGCGGAGCATGACCAACCCGGATTCCTTCAGCTTCAACGGTGCCACCTGGTACGACAACGACAAGAAGTACCAGCGTCGTGCGTTCAAGGACTACCTGGAAGACGGCACGCTGAACCAGAACATCACCGGCGGCTGGCTGGCGATGCTGCAGCACCACTTCTTCACCGCCTGGATCCCGCAGAAGGACCAGACCGCGCACTACGTGCTGTCTCAGGTGGCCGGTCGTGACCTGATCGAAGCGCGTGGCCCGGCCTTCACCGTGGCCCCGGGCCAGTCCACCAGCACCGAAGCCCGCCTGTGGGTCGGCCCGAAGCTGGTCAACCTGATCGCCAAGGAAGACGTACCGGGCCTGGACCGCGTGGTCGACTACAGCCGCTTCTCGATGATGGCGGTGATCGGCCAGGGCCTGTTCTGGGTGCTGAACCAGGTGCACAAGCTGGTCGGCAACTGGGGCTGGGCGATCGTCGGCCTGGTGGTGCTGCTGAAGCTGGTGCTGTACCCGCTGTCGGCAACCCAGTACAAGAGCGGTGCAAAGATGCGTCGCTTCCAGCCGCGCATCGCGCAGCTGAAGGAACGCTATGGCGATGACCGCCAGAAGTTCCAGACCGCGATGATGGAGCTGTACAAGAAGGAAAAGATCAATCCGATGGGCGGCTGCCTGCCGATCCTCATCCAGATGCCGATCTTCTTTGCCTTGTACTGGGTGCTGGTGGAATCGGTCGAACTGCGCCAGGCGCCCTGGTTCGGCTGGATCCAGGACCTGACCGCACGCGACCCGTACTTCATCCTGCCGGTGATCAACGTGGCAGTGATGTGGTTCACCCAGAAGCTGACCCCGGCACCGGGCATGGACCCGATGCAGCAGAAAATGATGCAGTTCATGCCGCTGGTGTTCGGCGTCATGATGGCCTTCATGCCGTCCGGCCTGGTCCTGTACTGGGTGGTCAACGGTGGCCTGGGCCTGCTGCAGCAGTGGTGGATGACCAAGCGCCATGGCGGAGAGCCGGTTCCGGCCACCACCGCGCCGGCCCCGGTCAAAAAGAAGTAATCCCGACCGCAGGTCACCTGCTTTGTAGAGTCGACTGTTGGTCGACTGGCGGATGAGCAGTCGACCAACAGTCGACTCTACCGGCCCGATCGACCCGAGAAGCCCGCCGCAAGGCGGGCTTTTCGCATGCGGCGTTAGAATCGCCTGCACATCGTTCCTCCCACCTTCGAGTCCACCATGCTGCGTGCGTCGTCGTTTCGCCTGTTCCTGCCCTCGCTGTTGTTGACGCTGGTTGTTGCCGGCTGCGGCGACAAGGACGCGAAGGCGCCGGCGACCACGGTCACCCAGCCGAGTGCGCAGGCCGCGGCCGCCGCCGATCCCGCCGCAGCGCCGTTGCTGGCGGCGCTGCAGAAGCAGCTCGACGGCTACCGCCGGATCATCGTGCTGCTGGCCGGCGAGGAACAGCAGTCGGCCGCCGACCGCGGCACCTCCACGCGTGTGGGCCAGCAGCTGTTCCACGATGGTCTGGAACAGCGCACGGCCATTGCCACACAGTTCGACGCGCTGCTGCGCGGCTCCAGTCCGCAGCGCTTCGCCACCCTCGGCACCGTGCTGGACTACATCGAGTCGGCGCCGGAACTGTTCGACGCCGACCGCCTGGCCTTCCGCGAAGTGCTGCGTGACCTGCATGAGCGGGTCGGCACCGATTCGTCGCTGCCGGCGGTGAAGCTGCACCAGCGCATCGGTGAGGACCTGGAAGCGCTTGATGAGATCGAGCGCAACTACAACCAGGAACTGACCCGCATCTTCAGCCGTTTCGAGCGCACCCGCGCCATCGAACTGAAGCGTGAGAAGTGGGACGACTACATCGCCCACTTGCACAAGGACTACAGCCGCGAAGCGATCCTCCGCGACTATGGCGTGATCGAGCCGTACCCGATGTCGATGAAGGACAGCGACCGCGAGATCTTCGGCCGCGACCTGCCGGCCAAGACCGTGGTGCTGACCTTCGACGATGGCCCGCACAAGGCCTATACCGATGAAGTGGTGGCCATCCTCAAGCGCTACGACGTGCCGGGTGTGTTCTTCGAAGTGGGCCGCAACCTGGGCAAGGTCGAGGCCGATGGCAAGGTCAGCCTCGGGCCGATGGCGAAGATCAGCCGCAACCTGATGGAAGAGGGCTACGCGGTGGGCAACCACAGCCTGACCCATGCCCAGTTGTCGCGCACGACCGGTGACGCGCTGCGCCAGCAGGTGCTGGACACCGACACCCTGCTGAAGGACGTCGACAGCAAGCGCGCGCCGCTGTTCCGTTTCCCGTACGGCGCGCGCAATGCCGAAGGCCTGCAGCTGCTCAACGAAGCCGGGCTGAAGTCGATCATGTGGAACATCGACTCGATGGACTGGGCCGACCCGGTGCCGGAGTCGATCGTGCAGCGCGTGCTCGACCAGGTGAACAAGGAGCAGCGCGGCATCATTCTGTTCCACGACATCCACGACCGTGCGGTGAAGGCGCTGCCGCAGATCCTCGATCGTTTGATCGCCGATGGTTACCAGTTCGCCGGCTGGAATGGCCGCGACTTCAGCGTCGCCCGACCGCGCAAGGGCAGCGACCGCGATGCCACCGTCACCACCGGCTATGAAAAATCGTGGGCGATCGTGGTCGGCATCGACAACTACGCCAAGTGGCCGAAGCTGGAATACGCCAGCCACGATGCCCAGGCCGTGGCCGATACGCTGACCGGGCAGTTCGGCTTCCCGTCCTCGCAGGTGATCGTGCTGAAGAACGAGCAGGCCACCCGCAACAACATCCTGGCCGCCTTCCACGACCGCCTGGCCGATGACCGCACTGGCAAGAATGATCGCGTGTTCGTGTTCTTCGCTGGCCATGGCGCCACCCGCCAGCTCGCCTCCGGGCGTGACCTTGGCTACATCATTCCGGTCGATTCGGATCCGAAGGAATTCGCCACCGACGCGATTGCGATGACCGACATCCAGAACATCGCCGAAAGCATGCAGGCCAAGCACGTGATGTTCGTGATGGATGCCTGCTACAGCGGTCTGGGCCTGACCCGTGGCGGCCCGTCGTCGTCGTCGTTCCTGCGCGAGAATGCCCGCCGCAGCGCGCGGCAGATGCTGACCGCCGGCGGTGCCGACCAGCAGGTGGCCGATGCCGGCCCGAACGGCCACTCGGTGTTCACCTGGGTGCTGCTGCAGGCGCTGGCCGGCAAGGGCGACCTCAACGGCGATGGCCTGATCACCGGTACCGAGCTGGCCGCCTACGTGGCGCCGGCGGTGTCGGCGGTCTCGCACCAGACCCCGGCCTTCGGCAGCCTGCCCGGTTCCCAGGGGGGCGAGTTCGTGTTCCAGGTGCCGGACAGCCAGGAATTCCTCAACGCTGATACGCGCCAGCTGACCGCCGATGCGATCGCGCTGAACAGCAAGGTGGATGCCGCCAGTGAAGCCAAGGGTGCCCAGGCGCCGGTAACCGTGGCCGATCTGCAGGGCGGCAAGGCCAAGCTGGTGGTGCCCACCGCCGGCCCGGCGTCCGACCGCCAGCGCGCACAGCAGGCCAACGACCGCGGCCTGCAGCTGTACCGCGAGAAGCAGTACGATGAGGCGGCCGCGCAGTTCACCGAGGCGCTGAAGCTGCGCCCGGACTTCGCCCAGGCCGCCAACAACCTCGGTTTCGTCTATTACCGTCAGCAGCGCTACGCCGAAGCCGCACGCTGGCTGGAAAACACGCTGAAGATCGATCCGTCGCGTGCCGTGGCCTATCTCAACCTGGGCGATGCCTACTTCAACGCCGGCGACAAGGCCAAGGCGAAGCAGGCCTACACCACCTACCTGGCGTTGCAGCCGCAGGGTAGTGGTGCCGCGCAGGCACGCGCGCAGCTGGAGAAACTCTGAACCATGAACGACGCGATCCGCACCGACACCATCGTGGCCATCGCCAGCGCGCCGGGCGCCGGCGGTGTCGGCCTGCTGCGCCTGTCCGGTCCGCGCGCAGCGGCCATCGCCAACGCGTTGGGTGCGCCTGCACTGCGCCCGCGCCATGCGCACTATGCGCGCCTGCGCGACGCCGATGGCGAAGTCATCGACGATGGCATCGTGCTGTGGTTCCCGGCGCCGAACAGCTTCACCGGCGAAGAGGTGGTGGAACTGCAGGGACACGGCAGCCCGGTGCTGCTGCAGCAACTGGTCGCGCGCTGCATTGCGCTCGGTGCGCGCCAGGCGCGACCGGGTGAGTTCAGCGAACGCGCGTTTCTCAACGGCAAGCTCGACCTGGCCCAGGCCGAGGCCATCGCCGACCTGATCGCGGCCGGCGACAACCGCGCCGCGCGCGCTGCACGCCGTTCGCTGGATGGCGTGTTCTCGCGCCGTATCGACGCGGTGATCGAACAGCTGGTGCTGCTGCGCGTCCATGTGGAGGCGGCCATCGACTTCGCTGACGAACCGCTGGATACCCTCGGTGGCGCGCAGGTGCGGCGTGGCCTGGCACAGGCGCGCAGCGACCTTGGCCTGCTGCGCCGCGATGCCGAACGCGGCCGTCGCCTGCGCGATGGCCTGCATGCGGTGCTGATCGGTCCGCCGAATGCAGGCAAGAGTTCCCTGCTCAATGCATTGGCCGGCAGTGAGCGCGCCATCGTCACCGACATCGCCGGCACCACCCGCGACACCTTGCGCGAGACCATCCGCCTGGATGGCCTGGAGCTGACCCTGGTCGACACCGCCGGCCTGCGCGACGGTGGCGACGCCATCGAACGCGAAGGCATGCGCCGCGCCCACGTGGAAATCGAGCGCACCGACCTGGCGCTGATCGTGCTGGATGCGCGCGATCCCGCGGCCGGCGAAGCCGCGCTGGGCGAGGCCGTAGCGGCGGTGCCGCACAAGGTCTACATCCACAACAAGTCGGACCTGCTGGAGACGTTGCCGGCACTGGACGATCCGGACCGCGTGTTCGTCTCGGCTGCGACTGGTGCCGGGCTCGACGATCTACACGCGCGCCTGCGCAGCATCGCCAGCGCCGGGGCAGGAGAGCAGGTGGATGGCGAGTTCTCCGCCCGCACCCGCCACGTGGATGCGATCGAGCGTGCGCAGGAACACGCGCAGCGTGCCGATGGCGAGCTGGTGCACGAACACCTGGAACTGGCCGCCGAGGAACTGCGGCTGGCGCATGACGCGCTGGGCGAGATCACCGGGCAGATGAGCGCCGATGATCTGCTGGGAAGGATCTTCTCCAGTTTCTGCATCGGGAAGTAACTGTAGAGCCGAGCCCATGCTCGGCTTCTACCCGTCAGCCGAGCATGGGCTCGGCTCTACAGGTGCAGGCTTCCCCCACCTGTCACATTGCCGCCGCATACTGACGCCCATCACATACCGCTTGGGGAAGTCGCAGTGAAGTCGTGGGGTTGTGCGTTGCTGTTGTCGCTGGCCGTGGCACCATCGGTGGCCATGAGTGCCGAATCCTCCACCCCGGCCGGCCACAAGGTGTCGGTCTATGGCCATCGCGGCGCAAGCGCGCTGCTGCCCGAGCACACCCTGGCGGCTTATGCGCAGGCCATTGCCGATGGCGCTGACTACATCGAACCGGACCTGGTGATGACCAGGGACGGGGTGATGGTGGCCCGCCACGAGAACGAGATCGGGGGCACTACCGATGTCGCCTCGCATCCCGAATTCGCCAGCCGCCGCACCAGCAAGGTCATCGACGGGCAGAAGGTCGACGGCTGGTTCACCGAAGACTTCACCCTGGCCGAGCTGAAGACCCTGTACGCGCGCGAGCGCCTGCCGGAACTGCGCGGCACCGCCTATGACGGCCAGTTCCGCATCGCCAGCCTGGACGAGATCCTGGCCTTCCTGGTGCAGCAGGCCGGCCGCGCCAACCGCGGCATCGGCCTGGTGCCGGAGATCAAGCACCCGACCTACTTCCAGTCGATCGGCCTGCCGATGGAAGACAAGCTCCTGACCGCGCTGCGTGGCAACGCGTATACCAACGTCGGCCCGGTCACCATCCAGTCGTTCGAGACCGCGAACCTGCGCTACCTGCGCGGCAAGATCCCGCGCGGCAGCAACATCCGCCTGCTGCAGTTGCTGTGGAAGGGCGACACCCAGCCGGCCGACATCGCCAAGGCCGGTGGCAAGCTGACCTACGCGCAGATGATGACCCCGGCCGGACTGAAGGACATCGCCAGCTACGCCGACAGCATCGGCCCGGAACTGCGCTCGATCATTCCGCTGGATGCCAAGGGTGCACTCGGCACGCCGACCTCGCTGGTGCGCGATGCGCATGCGGTGGGCCTGATGGTGATTCCGTACACCTTCCGCCCGGAGAACCACTTCCAGGCCAGCAACCTGCGCAAGGGCGCCGACACCGCGCGCAATGCCGAAGGTTCGATTGCCGAAATGCGTGCCTACCTGGCCACCGGCATCGATGCCTTCTTCACCGATGACCCGGCACTGGGCCGGCAGGCGGTGGACGGGATGGGCGCGGCGGGGAATGCGGCGAACTGACGGACTCTGGTAGGTGCCAACCTTGGTTGGCACACAACAACCGCGCCGACCAAGGTCGGCCACTACCGGTTCATGAAGTTGCCGGCCAGCGGCCGGCACTACCGTCACTTCAACTGCGCGGCTCGCCCGGCCGGCGGAACGGGATCACCACGTAGTCCTGGCCTTCGCGCGGCTGCCACAGCACCGGCACGCGCTGCGGTGACGGCGGCTCCAGCTCATCGTCGGCCAGCGGTTCGATGTCTTCTTCCTCGTCTTCCCAGCTGTAGCGCGGGCGCGGCGGCAGCGGGTCGGCATTGCGGAACAGCAGCGCGGCGATGATGCCGGCGAAAGCGCCGCCCATGTGCGACTGCCAGGACACGCCGTCGGCGTGCGGCAGGATGGTCATCAGCATGCCGCCGTAGAACAGCATGCCGATCAGGCCGGTGGCGATCGCCGCGCGATCGCGGCGCAGCAGGCCCAGGCTGGCCAGCAGGAACATCAGGCCGTGGGTTACGCCGCTGGCGCCCAGGTGCACGCTACCCGGATTGCCGAGCATCCACGCGCCGATGCCCGAGCCCAGCCACAGCAGGGGCAGGGCGCGCACGGTGGCTTTCGGGTAGACGCTGCCGGCAAGGGTGCCAAGGATCAGGATGGCGATGCTGTTGGCGGCGATGTGCTCGACCGAGGCATGCAGCATCGGGCCGCCGATCAGGCCAAGCAGGCCCTTGGCTTCCAGCGGTGCGACCGCCCACGGCCGCCAGTCGAAAGTGCCCTGCAGGGCGAACACCGCCACCAGCACCAGCACGGCGGCCAGGCTGACATTGAACGCCCGCAGGATGCGCGAGCGGTCATTGCGGGGGGCCGGCACGTCGCCAGCGGGCAGGGGCGCGTTGTTGTTCATACCTCAGCAATGGCGGTGGTTGGTGCGAAACCAAGGCCACCGCTGCGGGAGAGTGGGTGCGGCCGGCGGGACAATCCCGCCGGCCGGCCGTGATCAGGCCTGGCCTTCGCCTTCCTTCGGCGGGTACTTCAGGCTCAACACCACGGTGGCGGCGATGATCACCGCAACCACGCCCAGCGACACCGGGGTCGGGATCTTGAACAGGTCGATGATCATCATCTTGATGCCGATGAAGCCCAGCACCAGCGCCAGCCCGTACGGCAACAGGTGGAAGCGGTCGGCCATGCCGGCCAGCAGGAAGAACATCGCACGCAGGCCCAGCACCGCGAACACGTTGGAGGTGAGCACGATGAACGGGTCGGTGGTGATCGCGAAGATCGCCGGGATGCTGTCCACCGCGAAGATCACGTCGGTGACCGCGATCAGGATCAGCACCGCGAACAGCGGGGTGAACCAGCGCACGCCATCGCGCTTCACGCTCAGCGCATTGCCGGCGTAATCCGGCAGCAGGCGCAGGTGCTTGCGCATCCAGCGCAGCGCCGGGTTGGCCTCCAGGTCCGGCTCCTGGCCAGCGGCGAACCACATCTTCCAGCCGGTGAACAGCAGGAAGGCACCGAACACATAGAGCAGCCAATGGAACTGGGTGATCAGCACGCTTCCGGCGAAGATCATGATCGTACGCAGCACGATCGCGCCCAGGATACCGATGATCAGCACCTTCTGGCGCTGTTCCTCCGGCACCGCGAAGTAGCTCATGATCATCAGGAAGACAAAGATGTTGTCGACCGCCAGCGCCTTCTCGACCAGGTAGCCGGTCAGGAACTCGAGGCCGACCTTGTTGGCCACCACCTGGCCGGCGGTCTCATTCAGGTAGTACCAGAGGCCCGCATTGAACAGCAGGGCCAGCGCGACCCAGCCGATGGACCACCACAGGGCCTCCTTGAAGGTGACCTTGTGCGGTCCACCATGGCGCATCAACACGAGGTCGACCAGCAGGGCGATGACCACCACCGCTGCGAAGCCGCCCCACAACCACACGTTACCGATCGTCTGCATTGGGAATGTCCGTTGGAAAGATGAATGCCAGGCCGGACGGCGAGGATCTGCAACGGAGGATCGGGAGGGGGATCCAGGGACAGAGCTTCGCCAGTACGGCGAAGGTCTCGCTCGCAGTTCCAGTCGGCTGGAACTGCCGTTGCACCGGAGCCTGCGGGCTCGAAATGACGGCGACAACGTCTGGGAGCTACTCCCCTTCTGGCGCCGATTCTGCCGTCTGGCCGGGCCGCAGTCAAATGCCCCTGCACTGGGGTCGAGTCCCCAACGGGGCTCCGCTCCCCGCTCTGGTAGATGCCAACCTTGGTTGGCATGCCGGCCGGGGTCAGAGCCCCTTCGGAGATCCGACCCCGATGCCCGGTTTACAATAGGTGGATGAATACCCCCCTTCCGATTGTCCGCCTCAAGAATGCGTGGCGTTCCAGCCACCCGTGGATCTTCCAGAAACTGGTCGAGAAGCCGACCGTCCGGCCCAAGCCCGGTTCCATCGTCGACGTGGTCGGCATCGATGGTGAGTTCATTGGCCGCGGGTTCTACAACGGGCACTCGCGCATCGCCGTGCGCATCCTCGAAACCGACCAGAACGTGCCGGTCGATGCCGGCTGGTTCTCGCGCAAGATCGCCCAGGCGGTGTCGCTGCGCCGTGAGGTGCTCAAGCTCGACGCGGTGTCCGACGCCTGGCGCGTGGTGCACAGCGAAGGCGACGGCCTGTCCGGCCTGGTGGTCGACCGCTACGGCGACCTGGTGGTGGTCGAGTTCTTCGCCGCCGGCATGTTCCGTCACCGCGAGTGGATCTACGACGCCCTGCGCGAACAGTTCCCAGGCTGCCGTTTCCACAGCTTCGCCGATGAGCACGTGCAGAAGCAGGAAAGCTTCGACTTCCACGGCAATACCACCACCGAAGCGTCGGTGATCACCGAGTACGGCATCAAGTTCCGCGCCGACCCGGCCGGTGCGCACAAGACCGGCTTCTTCGCCGACCAGCGCGAGAACCGCGAGTGGTTGAGCCAGCAGGTGGAAGGCAAGAGCGTGCTGGACCTGTGCTGCAACACCGGCGGTTTTGCGGTATATGCGGCGGCGCGTGGTGCTTCGGAAGTGGTCGGCATCGATATCGATGAGGACGTCATCCAGATCGCCAAGGGCAATTCGCGCCTGAACAACGTGCGCCCGAAGTTCATCCAGTCCGACATCTTCCCGTGGCTGCGCGACGCCGCCAACCGCGGTGAGCAGTACGACGTGGTGATCCTGGACCCGGCGAAGATGACCCGCGACCGCGACCAGGTCATCACCGCGCTGAAGAAGTACCTGGACATGAACAAGCTGGCGCTGGGCGTGGTGAAGCCGGGCGGCCTGTTCGCCACCTTCTCGTGCACCGGCCTGGTGGCCGAGGACCAGTTCCTCGACATGCTGCGCCGCGCGGCCTATTTCTCCGGCCGCACGATCCAGATCCTGAAGGTGGCCGGCGCCGGTCCGGACCATCCGTTCATGGCCCACGTGCAGGAATCGCGTTACCTGAAGGCCGTGTTCTGCCGCGTGGTGGACTGATTCCAACCTGTAGAGTCGAGCCATGCTCGACTTGCGCGGTCCTTGATCAGATCAGTCGAGCATGGCTCGACTCTACAAATCAATGGGCCCCGGGCCTGCAGCGCCAGGGAATGGTCCATGCGCAAGGCCATTGTCCTGCCCGGTTGAGCACCGGCGGCGCGCACCTCAGGGGGGCGCGCCCGCCTGTGCCGGTGGCACCTGCAACTGCTGCAGCAGGCCGTTGATCACCCGGGCCCGGCCGCGCACGTGGTAGCCCAGCGTGGTCAGGCCGATGCCAGCGATGACCAGCAGCAGCAGCGACCAGGCGATCGCCGTGCCGATGAAGTGCAGCGCGCTCATGCGCAGCCAATGGTCATGCAGCCACGCTTGGCTGCGCACCGAATAGGGAACCTTGGCTTTGGCTTCAAAACGCGCACGGATGACGTCGGGCACCGCGATACCGATGTCCTCGCCGCGGGCGACGGCCTGGCCGACGTCGTTCAAGGGGATGCTGGGCCTTCCCAGCGAGCGCTGCGCCTGCAGGTAGCCCTGCCATTGCGGGCTGAGCGTCGTGAAACCCGGGCTGTCGATGAGCTTGCCGAGCTGGCTGCTGTCGAGCTTCCTGCCATCGCCGGCGTCAGCCCGGCTGAAGTCGGGACTGACGATTCCGCTGCCGAACAGCAGGCCGACCAGCACCGGACCACCAATCACGAACGAGAAGGTGAAGTGGCGTACGCCGCGGTTGAGCAGCACCCTGCGCAGGCCGAATCCCATCCAGAACAGCAACCCGCCAAAGAGGATCAGGTTGGCCAGCAGCAGCAGGGCAGATGTGCCGGGATCAGTGCCGTAGCCGGCCGGCACGTGTGCCGAGGGTGGACTGCCGGTCAGCCCCTGCAGGAAGATCATGGACAGCAGCGCCGTGGCCGGCAGCACCGCCAGACACGCCAGACCCAGGGTGCGTGCGAACGAACCCCGGCGATACAGCGCGCGCAGTCCGGGAACCGCTTCGACCCGCGGCTGCAGTTCCGCCGGTACCTTCAGTGGGTCGGGCCGGGACGTGATCATGCCGGTTCTCCGGAAGTGCGCAGCAGCTGCTGCAGGGCCTGTTTCAACTGGTCCTGTGCCTGCGAGGCGCGGTAGACCAACTGCGGGCTGGCGTTGTCGCTGTTGTGCAGGGCGAGGACGGTCTGGCGCCAGATCGGCAGCAGGATCTGCACCGTCTCGCTGTAGCGGTCCAGCAGTTCGATGGCGTGGTTGCGTGCCAGCTGCACCTGGATGCGGCTCATCGAATGGCTGGCCAGCAGCGCGGTCAGGTTGGCGATGCGGCGCTGCAGGCGCTCCACAGGGCGATCCAGCACCATCGGGTCATCGCTGGCAGCACTTCCCGGGGGCAGTTCCTGCAGGAACTGCACGCCCGCATCGATGTAGATCTGCAAGTGTGCGCCCTGCACGTCATGCAGCTCCAGCTGAGCGTTCAACCGATCAACGCTGCTGCGTACCGCAACCGCCTGGCGCTCGATCTCGGCCAGCACGTCACCGTTTCCCCCCAGCGCAATGCGTCGGCGCAGGCGCTGCTCGATGTCGGCACCGGTGAACCGGTCCCACCAGCCAGCGCGTTCCAGCAGTGCATTGGGGTCATGCTCGGAGAGGCGGCTGACCAGTTCAGCCAGCGCCTTGGCCAACGCGTTGGCGCTGCCGTCCTGCCAGGCCGGTTCCGCGTTGGCGCTGGCCAGTTCGGCCGGGCCATAGCGACCGATGTCGATGCGCCCGGCGAACAGGACCGGCAGCACATCGCGCTTGAGCTGTTCGACGCTCGGCGCGCCGGGAAGCGGTGGAGGACCAGGGGGCGGCATCGGGATTCCGTCTCAGGGGGCGGCGCAGCGCGGGGCTGCCAAGGCTGTTAGCGGTTGCCGCCGAGTGTAATGGAGCGTGCGCGCTGTCGTCCGGCACTACCCCCGGTCACCCTCGCGGCGCTATGGTCGGCGTCTCCCAACATCGGTGGATGCCCATGCCCTCGTTGCGCCGTCTGTCCGTCGTGCTCGCCCTGGCGCTGTGTGCGCCGCTGTCGGCCCATGCCATCGAGTTCAGTGCGCAGGAACTTGCCCGCGCCAAATCCCTGCAGCAGCGCCTGGTCACTCTGGACAGCCATCTGGATACACCGGCCAATTTTGGCCGCACCGGTTTCGACATCGAGCAGCGCCACGACCGCAACGCGCTTTCGCAGGTGGACTACCCGCGCATGGTCGAAGGTGCGCTGGACGGCGGTTTCTGGGCGATCTACACCGACCAGGGCGACCGCACCGCCGCCGTCCATCTGGCCGAGCGCGACCATGGCCTGCAGCGGCTGCTGGAGATCCGCGAAATGCTGGCGGCCAATCCCGAGCGTTTCGCGCTGGCGTTGACCGCCGATGACGCGGCGCGGATCAAGGCCGCCGGCAAGCGCGTGGTCTACATCAGCATGGAAAACGCCAGCCCACTGGTGGAAGACCCCAGCCTGCTCTCGTTCTACCACCGTGCCGGCCTGCGCCTGCTCAGTACCGTGCACTTCGCCAACAACGAGTTCGCCGATTCGGCCACCGACCCCAAGGGTGCGGAGTGGAAAGGCCTGAGCCCGGCCGGCAAGGATCTGGTGCGGCAGGCGGTGAAGCTGGGCATCGTGATCGACCAGTCGCATGCCTCGGACGCGGTGTTCGATGACCTGCTGGCGATGATGCCGGTGCCGTTCGTGCTGTCGCACAGCTCGGCCAAGGCCGTGTATGACCACCCGCGCAATCTGGATGACGCGCGCCTGCGCAAGTTGGCCAAGGCCGGTGGCGTGATCCAGGTGAACGCCTACGGTGGCTACCTGATCGACACCGCAAAGACGCCCGAGCGCAAGCAGGCCGAAGAAGCGTTGAGCAAACAGCTCGGTGGCTGGGAAGGAATGAACATCGAGCAGGGCGTGCAGCTGCTGAAGGCCGAGCAGGCGTTGGACCACGAGCACCCGGTGCGCCATGCCAGCCTGGACGACTTCTTCGCCCACTTCGAGCACATCCTCAAGGTGGTCGGCCCCGAGCACGTGGGCATCGGCCTGGACTGGGATGGCGGCGGTGGCCTGAGCGATCTGCCCGATGTCAGCCAGCTGCCGAAGATCACCGCGTGGCTGCTGCGCAAGGGCTATACCGAGCAGCAGATTGCCGGCATCTGGGGCGGCAACCTGTTGCGGGTGATGCGCCAGGCGCAGGATTACGCCGCAAAGCAGGGCGGTTGAAACGACCTGCGGTAGTGCCGGCCGCTGGCCGGCATTGCCCCTATCAACAGGATGCGGGTTGCCGGCCAGCGGCCGGCACTACCGGTGATCCGGTTATTTCGCGATCAGCGCGTGGCGACGGCTGTACAGGAAGTACAGCACCAGGCCGGCCAGGTTCCACAGCAGGAAGTACAGCTGGGTGCTGTGCGGCAGGCTGAGGAACAGGTAGATGCAGCCCAGCGCGGCCAGCGGGCCGACCACGAAGGCCAGCGGGGTGCGGAAGGTACGTTCGCGGTTGGGCTCGCGCAGGCGCAGCACCACCAGGCAGATGCCCACGGCGGTGAACGCGGCCAGGGTACCGGCGTTGGCCAGCGCGGCAATCTCGTCCAGGCGCGCAACGCCGGCCAGCGCCGACACCACCACCGCGGTGAACAGCGTGGTCGCCACCGGCGTGCCGGTACGTGCATTGACCTTGGACAGGCTGCGCGGCAGCAGGCCATCGCGGCTCATCACGAAGAAGATGCGGCTCTGGCCGTACAGGAAGGCCAGCAGCACGGTCGGCAGCGCGATGATCGCGATCACGCCGATCACCATCGCCGCCGTCGGATGACCGAGCTGGCGCATGATCAGCGCCAGCGGCTCGGCGCTGTGGCCAAACACGGCGTAGCTCATCGCACCCACCGCGGCCAGCGCCACCAGCACGTAGACGATGGTGCAGCCGATCATCGAACCGATGATGCCGATCGAGAGGTCGCGGCCCGGGTTCTTGGTTTCCTCGGCGGCGGTGGAGATCGCATCGAAGCCGTAGAAAGCGAAGAAGATGATCGCCGCCGCCGCCATCACGCCGTGTTCGACGCCATCGGGGCCGATCGACTTGGCGAAGCCGTACGGCATGAACGGCTGCAGGTTGGCACTGTCGAACGCGGGCAGCGCCACGGCCACGAAGATGGCCAGCGCGATCAGCTTGAACACCACCAGGATGGCGTTGAGGGTGGCGCTTTCCTTGGTGCCGGCCATCAGCATGCCGGCCACCAGCCAGGTGATGATGATCGCCGGCAGGTTGATCATGCCGCCTTCGACGTGCGGGCCGGCCGCCAGCCAGGCCGGCAGGTGCACGTTCCAGCCGAACTGGGTGTGGATCCATTCGAGGAAGCCGACGAAGTAGCCGGACCAGCCCACCGCCACCGTACTCACCACCAGCGAGTACTCCAGGATCAGGCTCCAGCCCACCACCCAGGCAAACACTTCGCCCAGCGCGCTGTAGCTGTAGGTGTAGGCACTGCCGGCGGCCGGCATCATCGTCGACAGCTCGGCGTAGGACAGCGCCGCGCAGGCACAGACCGCACCGGCGATGGCGAAGGAGATCAGCACGGCCGGGCCGGCCAGGTTGGCACCGACGCCGATCAGCGTGTAGATGCCGGTACCGACGATGGCGCCAATACCCAGCGCGATCAGGTGCGGCCAGCTGAGCGTCGGGATCAGACGCCTGCCGGCTTCGTGGACGGTGACGGAATCTAGGGACTTGCGCCGGAACAGGGACATGCAGGCCTCGGAAGGGGTGACTAAGAACGACAAGTTCCCGAGTGTGACCGAACGCAGCGCAGCATTGCCACTGACGGGGGTCATGCAGGGCGGCGCGCGCGCTGCGCCCCAGCCATGCTGCCGGAATCGGCACAATCCGGCGGCAGCCACCGGTGTCCGTTCGTCCCGGCCGCTGCTACGACTCGATGTTGGCCATACCGCTGTCCGAATAGCGGTCACCGGCCGCGGCGTGCAGCGGGAAGGCCGCATCCAGTGCGACCAGCGTGGCCGCCTCCAGTTCCACCTGCAGCGCACCGAGGTTCTCGTCCAGCCGTGCCTGCCGCGTCGTGCCCGGGATCGGCACGATGTGCTCGCCACGCGACAGCACCCAGGCCAGCGCCAGCTGCGAGGCGGCGATGCCGCGCTCGGCGGCCAGCGCCTGCACGGTATCCACCAGTGCCAGGTTGCGCTGGAAGTTCTCGCCTTCGAAGCGGGGCGAGGTGCGCCGGTAATCGTCGGCGTCGAAGTCATCCGGGCTGCGGATGGCGCCGGTCAGGAAGCCACGGCCCAGCGGCGAATACGGCACGAAGCCGATGCCCAGTTCCGCCGTGGTGGCCAGCACTCCGTTCTGCTCCGGCTCGCGCGACCACAGCGAATACTCGCTCTGCACCGCAGTGATCGAGTGTACCGCATGGGCGCGGCGGAGGGTGGCCGCCGAGGCCTCGGACAGGCCCAGCCAGCGCACCTTGCCCTGTTCCACCAGGCGTGCCATCGCACCCACGGTGTCCTCGATCGGCACGGTCGGGTCGACGCGGTGCTGGTAGTACAGGTCGATGTGGTCCACGCCCAGCCGGCGCAGGCTGGCCTCGCAGGCGGTCTGCACATAGTCCGGGTGGCCGTTGATCTGCCGTCCCTGCGGGTCGGAAGGATCCAGGCCGATGCCGAACTTGCTGGCCAGGAACACCTGGTTGCGGCGCCCGGCAATCGCGCGGCCAACCAGCACCTCGTTGGTGTGCGGGCCATACACATCGGCGGTGTCGAGCATGGTCACGCCACGGTCCAGCGCGTGCCGGATGACGGCAATGCCGTCATCGTCACTGCCGCGGCCGCCGTAGTAGGCGCTCATGCCCATGCAGCCGAGGCCGAGGGCGGACACGGTGGGGCCGGCGGGGCCGAGAGTACGGGTCTTCATGCGGATCTCCTTGGGGAAGGCGCCACGCCTGGAGGGGCAGCGGCGAGGGGCACAGCATCCTCCACGCCATCATGTGGATAAACTGCGTGCCACCGGACTTACCTTGAAGACTGGCTTCACAATGGATGCTTCCGCCCCCCTCACCGCTGTGGTCGCATTCGTCCACGTGGCCGAGCATGCCAGCTTTACCCGCGCCGCCGATGCCCTGGGCGTGTCCACCTCGGCGCTGTCGCAGAGCGTGCGCGCGCTGGAAGCGCGGATGGGCGTGCGGCTGCTGCAGCGGACCACACGGCGGGTCAGCCTGACCGAACACGGCGCGCGTTTCCTGCAGCGCGTGCGTGGCGGCCTGGACCAGATCGACCAGGCCTTTGCCGAACTGGACAGCGCGCGCTCGGTGCCTGCCGGGCGGCTGCGGGTGACCCTGCCGCGCATCGTCGCCGATCGCATGGTGCTGCCGCGGCTGCCCGATTTCCTTGCGCGCTACCCGCAGGTGCAGGTGGAACTGTGCGTCGACCCGGCGCTGACCGATCTGGTGGCCGAGGGCTTCGACGCCGGCATCCGCCTCGGCGAATCACTCGCACAGGGCATGATCGCGGCGCCGGTCGGGCCACCCGAGCGGCAGGTGGTGGTGGCCACGCCGGCCTATTTCGAACGCCATGGCGTGCCGCAGACACCGCATGACCTGCAGAGCCACGCCTGCATCGTGCACCGCCTGGCCAACGGCCGGCTGATGCCCTGGGAGTTCAGCCGCGAAGGCCATGACCTGGACGTGGAAGTGAACGGGCGGCTGGTGTTCAACGATGCCGGCGTCGCCCATCGCGCCGTGCTGGCGGGGCTGGGCATGGCGCAGGGCTTCGCCTCGTTGATGGCCGACGATATCGCCGCTGGGCGACTGCAGAGCGTGCTGCAGGACTGGCAGCCGCCGTTCCCCGGCTTCCACCTGTACTACCCCGCGCGCGAGCAGATGGCGCCCAAGCTGCGGGTGTTCATCGACCACCTGCGCGCGGAGATGCACGACCAGTAGATGCCAACCTTGGTTGGCATGCTTCAATCGACCACGCGTGCCGCTACGCCTCCCGGCCAATGGCAGCCATCCTCCTGCCACGCCTCGCTGTCATCGTGGAAGGTGGTGCGACGGCCATCACGGGCGCGTTCGTAGCTCAGGTCCAGCACCAGCGCGCCCTGCGTGCTCAGGTGGTAGCGGCCGTTGAGACGCCCGTCGATGCGTTCTTCCCAGACGCTGTCGAACTGGTACGGGCGGTCTTCGTCCAGCACCGTCGTTTCCTGCGACACCTGTTGCACCTGCAGGCGGCCGCGCTGCCCGGCGTACTGCACGTCGGCGCTGCCATTATCCAACCAGCGCCACAGCAGGTGAATGCCGTCGTTGCGGCCCCGGGTGAGGCAGCGATGGTCCTGCGCGCTGGCCGCTGCGGTGTCGGCCAGAAGCCCGATCAACACCAGCACCAGCACTCGCCGGATCATCCGTTCAGCCCCAACCGGATGCCGAACCCCACCAGGAACAGGCCGGCCACCCGACGCAGCGCATCGCTGATGCGCGGATGCTGGATCAACCGGCGACGGGCCAGGTTGCCCACGCCGATCAACATTGAGCAGTAACCGATGCTGACCACCAGGATGATCCCGGCCAGGGCGGCGAAGGTGGCGATGCCCTGGTGTGCCTTCGGATCGATGAACAACGGCAGGAAGGCCATGTAGAACAGGATCGCCTTCGGGTTGAGCAGGCTCACCAGGATCGCCTGCTGGAAATAGCGGCCCGGCTGCATGCGGATCGGGCCGGCGTCACCACCCTCGTGCTTCGGCGTGCGCAGCAGGCTGATGCCCACCCACACCAGGTAGGCCGCACCCAGGTACTGCACGGCGTGGAACACCAGCGGGTTGGCCTTCAGCAGCGCGGCCACACCGGCCAGCGCCAGCCACATCAGGATCTGATCGCCGACCAGCAGGCCGGCCAGTGCGGTGTAGCCGCCACGCACGCCGCCACGGCCGGTGGCGGTCAGCAGGGTGAAGGTGCCGGGGCCGGGCAGGGCGAGAAACACCAGCACAGCGACCAGAAACGTCCACAGGTCCTGGATGCCCATCCACGGCATGGCGGCGTTCTCTCTTACGGGGGGCCGCCATTGTCGGTCAGCGCCGGGATCGGCGACAGGGGGCCGGTGGACCCTTCCGGCATGCCAGACAGCAGCGGTTGCAGGTGCTGGCGCAGCTGTGCATGCAGTTGTCGTACCGCGGGCGAGAACTGCTTGCGGTGCGGGCATACCAGCTGCAACGGAATGCTGCTGCCAACACCGTCCAGCAGCAGCTGCAGGCGTCCGGCCAGCACGTCCTCGCGCAGGTCCAGCCAGGACTTGTAGGTGATGCCTTCGCCGGCCACCGCCCAGCGTCGCACTACATCGGCGTCGTCGCAGACCAGCGGACCACGTACCGGAATCACGCTGCGGCGCCCTTCGACGTCGAATGACCAGCGATCGTAGGCGCGGCCACTGAGCTGGTAGACCAGGCAGTCGTGCTCGCGCAGTTCGTCCAGGCGCGTGGGCGTACCGCGCCGCTGCAGGTAGTCGGGCGAGGCCGCGAGTACGCGCCGATTGCCTTCCAGCAGGGGCAGGGCGACGTAGCTGGCGTCGTCGAAGTGGCCGATGCGGATGGCCACGTCGACCGGTTCGCGGAACACATCAGCCACCTCGTCGGACAAGCGCAGGTGCAGGCGCAGCCGCGGGTGCGCGGCGCGGAAGGCGCTCAGCCAGGGCAGCAGCAGGTTGCGGCCGAAGTCCGAAGGAGCCGAGAGCTGCAGGGTGCCGTGCAGCTCGGTGTCCTCGCCCTGCACGCGCGCCTGACCCTCGCGCAGGGTGGCCAGCACCTCCTGCGCGTACGGCAGGTAGAGCGCGCCCTCGCCGGTCAGGCGCAGGCTGCGGGTGGTGCGCACGAACAGGCGCAGGTCCAGCTCGCGTTCCAGCCGCGCCACTGCCGCGGCAACCTGCCCCGGCAGCAGGTCGGCCTCGCGGGCCGCCTGCGAGAAGCTGCCCAGCGCGGCAGTGCGGACGAACAGCTGCAGATCGTCGAAGCGGATCATTTTCATTGCCGGAGTGAAAGTGCTGCCCGATTCTGCGCCTTTCTGCGGCAGCGCGCGCGGCGCAACCTGTCGCCTCCTTCCCCACTGGACCGCTGCCATGCGCGCCATTGCCTACACCCAAGCCGGCCTGCCGATCGATGATGCCCGGGCCCTGATCGACATCGAACTGGAGCTGCCGCAGCCCGGGCCGCGTGACCTCCGCGTGGCAGTACGCGCGGTGGCGGTGAACCCGGTCGACACCAAGGTCCGCCGCGGCGTGGCCACCGATGGCCCACGCGTGCTGGGCTGGGATGCAGTCGGCATCGTCGACGCGGTGGGCAGCGAGGTGACCCTGTTCCAGCCTGGCGATGCGGTCTACTACGCCGGCGTCATTGACCGCCCGGGCAGCAATGCCGAGTACCAGCTGGTGGACGAGCGCAGCGTCGGGCGCAAGCCGGCCAGCCTTGATGATGCGGCCGCCGCCGCGTTGCCGCTGACCGCAATCACTGCCTGGGAGCTGCTGTTCGACCGCCTGCGCATTGCCGAGGGCGGCGGCGAAGGCCAGACCCTGCTGGTGATCGGCGCTGCCGGCGGTGTCGGTTCGATCCTGGTGCAGCTGGCGCGGAAGCTGACCAAGCTGACCGTGATCGGCACCGCCTCGCGTCCGGATACCCAGGACTGGGCGTACGCAATGGGCGCACACCACGTGATCGACCACAGCCTGCCGCTGGCCGAAGGCCTGGCGCGGCTGGGCATCAGCGAGGTGCAGCACGTGGCCAGCCTGACCCATTCCGACCAGCACTACACGCAGATCGTCGAGCTGCTGGCGCCGCAGGGCCAGCTGGGCCTGATCGATGATCCCGGCCAGGTCGATGTGATGGCGCTCAAGCGCAAGGCGTTGTCACTGCACTGGGAATCGATGTTCACCCGGCCGCTGTACCGCACCGCCGACATGCAGCGCCAGCATGACCTGTTGAACCGGGTGGCCGAGCTGATCGACACGGGCGTGCTGCAGACCACCCTGGGCGAGCACTTCGGACGCATCGACGCGGCCAACCTGCGCCGTGCCCATGCGCTGCTGGAGAGCCACCGCGCCAAGGGCAAGATCGTGCTGGAAGGCTGGTAGGAGCAGACGCTGTCTGTAGAGCCGAGCCCACGCTCGGCTGCCGTTCGCGCGTGGGCGTCAGCCGAGCATAGGCCCGGCTCTACAGCGCTTCATCCACGCATGGGGTGAATCTACCGTGTCGACCAAGGTCGACACCTGCCAACAGCTGCGGGAGCCACTGCTCAGGCCACGCCGTTGTCGACGTGGTCGGCGAAACCCGGCTGCTGCCGCAGGCGTTCGAACCATGCTGCGAGGTGTGGCAGCGCCGGTTTGCTGCCGGGTGTGCCGCGCCAGCGTTGGGTCGACAGCCCCAGCACGATGTCGGCAAGGGTGAAGGTGCTGCCCGCCACATAGCCATCGGTAGCGGCCAGCTGTTCATCAAGCACACCCATCAGCCGGTTCCACTGCGCCAGGCTGGCCTCGGCGCGGGCATCGTCCAGATAGTCCGGGTGCTGCCGTACGCGCGCCATGAATACATGGCGCCAGGCACTGTTGAGATCGCTGGCCTGCCAGTCCATCCATTGCTCCACCTGCGCACGCTCATGCAGCGTGGTGGGCAGCAGATCCTCGCGACCGGCGCGCGCGGCCAGGTAGCGGCAGATGCTGTTGGATTCCCACAGCACGAAGTCGCCATCGCGCAGCACCGGCACCTGCCGGTTGGGGTTCAGCGCGGCCAGCAGCTCCGGTGGGGGTGCCGGTTCGTGGTGCAGCGGCAGATCCAGGCCGGCGCACAGCCACAGCACCTTGCGCACGTTGATGGAGGTGGGCTTTCCGTACAGAGCGAGCATGGTCCTGACGCAGCAGCTGAGACTCGGCCAGCCTACACTTGCCCCATGCAAACCGAATATCTGCTCATTGGCGGCCTTCTATTGGCCGTGCTCATCCTGCAGCTGGTCGCCCTGCTGCGCCGCCCGCCGCATGACCGCCTGGAACAGGCAGTCCGCGAGGAGGCGCGCGCCGGGCGCAGCGAGCTGCGCGAACAGCTCGATGGCTTCGCCCGCGCGCTGACCGATCTGTCCACCCGCACCGATCAGCGCCTGGATCTGCTGCGCGAAGCACTGGGCGAAGATGCCCGCAAGGCGCGCGCCGAAGTGGCCGAGAGCCAGCAGCGGGGGGCTGCGTTGATGGGGCAGCGGCTGCAGGAACTGCGCGGCCAGCTGGAGACCTTCGGGCAGCAGCAGGAAGCCCGCATCCATGCGTTTGGCCAGCAGCTGCAGGAGCTCACCGGGCGTACCGATACCCAGCTCGGCGCGCTGCGCCAGACCCTGGTGGACGATGCACGCAAGGGCCGCGAGGAGGGCGCGCAGTCGCAGCAGCGGCTGACCGAAAGCCTTGGCCTGCGCCTGCAGGAACTGACCCAGCGCAACGAGCAGCGCATCGCCGAGATGCGCACGACGCTGGAAGAACAGCTGCGCGCGCTGCAGAGCGACAATGCGCAGAAGCTGGAGCAGATGCGCCACACCGTGGACGAGAAGCTGCAGTCGACGCTGGAAACGCGGCTGGGCAATTCCTTCAAGCTGGTCTCCGAGCGCCTGGAGCAGGTGCAGCGTGGCCTCGGCGAAATGCAGCAGCTGGCCACCGGCGTCGGCGACCTCAAGCGCGTGCTGACCAACGTCAAGAACCGCGGCAGCTGGGGTGAAGTGCAGCTGGAGAACATCCTCGAGCAGACGCTCACCCAGGAGCAGTACGCGCGTGCGGTGAAGGTGCGCCCGGAGAGTGGCGAGATGGTCGATATCGCCGTGCGCCTGCCGGGCCGCAGCAACGACGACACGCCGGTGTGGCTGCCGATCGACTCCAAGTTCCCGCGCGAGGACTACGAGCGCCTGCTGGACGCGCAGGAACAGGGTGACGCCGAGGGTGTGCGCCTGCAGGGCATCCAGCTTGAACGCGCGGTACGCGTGCAGGCCAAGTCGATCTGCGACAAGTACATCGTGCCGCCGCACACCACCGACTTCGCGGTGATGTTCCTGCCCACCGAGGGCCTGTATGCCGAGGTGATCCGGCGCCCGGGCCTGGTCGACCTGCTGCAGCGGGAGCACCGCGTGGTGGTGGCCGGCCCGACCACGGTCACCGCGCTGCTCAACAGCCTGCAGATGGGCTTCCGCACGCTGGCCATCGAGCAGCGTTCCAGCGAGGTGTGGAGCCTGCTGGGTGCGGTGAAGAGCGAGTTCGGCAAGTTCGCCGGCATCCTGGAAAAGGCCGAGAAGCAGATCACCACGGTGGGTCGAAGCATCGGCGAGGCCAGCCGCAAGACCCGCACCATCGAACGGCGCCTGCGTGGCGTGGAGTCGCTGGCGTCCGAACAGGCGCAGTCGCTGCTCGGCGACCTGGCTGAGGGTGACGCGGCGGGCGAGGACGAAGGCAGTGAAGGCGACCGGGACGAGACCTGAGCCACGCTGACACGCCGCCTGCATCGCCGATGCGTATGCTGGCGGCCTGTCCGCTTCGATCAGGTATCGTCATGCGCCTGCGCCGCTTCACCAGCCTTGTCCTGACCGCGCTGCTTGCCGCCTGCAGCAGCGCACCACCGGCCGCCGATACGGCGGCGGCACCTGCTGCAGCTACCAGCCCTGAAGCAGCCGAGGCGTACCGCGAAGCGCGTGACGTCGACTGCCAGGCAGCCGGCGGCACCCTGCAGCGGCTTGGCCGGCTGCAGCGCGAGCAGTGCGTGATTCCCTATGCCGACGCTGGCAAGGTCTGCAGTCGCAAGAGTGACTGCAGCGGCCAGTGCCTGGCCACGGGCGAGGTGGCTGCCGGCAGCCCCGCTACAGGTACCTGCCAACGCGATGCCAGCCAGACCTTCGGCTGCCGCCAGCGCATTGATGACGGCAAGGCGCAGGGCACGATCTGCGTTGACTGAAGATGTCCTGTAGAGCCGAGCCCATGCTCGGCGCTACAACAGCGCGCGCGGCGCTATGCTGGTCGGCCATTCCCCGCTGTTGCCGGAGCCCCCGCGTGAGCACCTCGATCCAGGACATTTCCCTCACCACCATCGACGGCCAGCCGTCCTCGCTTGCCGACTACCAGGGCAAGGTGCTGCTGCTGGTCAACGTCGCCTCCAAATGCGGCCTGACCCCGCAGTACGAAGGTCTGCAGGCGCTGTATGCGGAAAAGCACGCGCAGGGCCTGGAAGTGCTGGGCTTCCCCGCCAACAACTTCCTCGGCCAGGAGCCGGGCAGCGAGGCGGAGATCCAGCAGTTCTGCCAGCTCACCTATGACGTCAGCTTCCCGATGTTCTCCAAGATCAGCGTGGCTGGTGAAGACACCCATCCGCTGTACCAGCAGCTGACCGCCGCCCAGCCGCAGTCGATCGGTGAAGGCCCGCTGCGTGAGCGCCTGGCGAGCAAGGAGATCCCGATCCACGCAGCACCGGCGGTGCTGTGGAACTTCGAGAAGTTCCTGGTTGGCCGCGACGGCAAGGTCATCGCGCGCTTTGCCCCGGACGTGGCTGCCGATGACGCGCGCCTGCGCGAAGCCATCGAGGCCGCGCTGGCGGCCTGAGGAAAGCGTGCCAACCCGGGTTGGCACCTACCGGAAAAGAAAAACCCCGCCGAGGCGGGGTTTTTCATGTGTCGCTGAAAGGACTCAGTGCGTCCACTGCGGCATCGGCATCGCATCGACCGGGATCGGCGAATTGGCGTCGTCGTGGCCACGGTCGCGCTTGCTGCGCAGATCGTTCTCGATCTGGTAGTTGCGGCGCTGCATCCACGCATCGCGGACCAGCGAGTACTCGTCCACGGCGGTGTCGCGCAGGTCGTCGATCGCCAGCAGCTGTGCGCGGGTATCGACCAGCTGCAGGCCCTGCAGGCCGATGCGGACCTTGTCCTCTTCGATGCGGCGAATCGGCGACAGCGGAATGTCACCGGCCAGGCCGAACACATCGCGCACGGTACGCGGGCCGAAGAACGGCAGTTCCACGTAGCGCGAACGCCGCCAACCCCAGACGCCCAGCGTCTGGCCGAAGTCTTCGTTGCGACGCGGCACCATCGCCTTGCTGGCCGGATCGAACAGGCCGCCAATACCCAGCGTGCTGTTCATCAGGAAGCGGCCCAGGCTGTCCCACGCATCGGCACCACGGCCCTGCAGCAGCTGGTTGGTGATGGTCACCGGCGCGCGCAGGTTGCTGAAGAAGTTGCTGACGCCGGTACGCGCGAAGCGCGGCACCACGTGGGTATAGGCCGTAGCCAGCGGACGGGCGATACCGCGGTCGACCGCGTTGTTGAACGTGTGCACCTTGCGGTTGAACGGTTCCCACGGATCGTAGGCCGCCGCGCTGCCGGTGTTGCCGGCACCGCCATAGAGGGCATCGAAGTCGTCATCACCGCCGGGGGCGGTCGCCGCTGCGGCCCTGGCCGCATCGGTGTCGGCGCTGCGGGCCGGTGCCGATGGCGGCGTGGCCGGCGCAGGTGCGGCAACCACGGCCGCTGCCGGTGCGGTATCGACCGTAGCGGAATCGGCGGTGGGGGCGGAGACCTCGGCGATGGTGCTGGCCGGGACCACGGTGCTGGCCGCTGGCGCATCGCTGCGTGCGGGCTTGCCGGCGCAGGCGGTCAGGGCGGTGGCCAGGACGATCAGGGGGAGAGTGCGTACGACGTTCATGTCAGCTCGCAGCAGAAGTAGCGTTGAAATCCAGGTCGGGCGACAGCCGGTAGGCCGCGCTCAGCTCGTTGTAACCCGCCGGTGCACCAGAGATCGCCAGCGGATGGCCGGCCTTGCCCGCACGTGCGGCCAGCTCGGCCAGCAGGGCCAGGCCGGCGCTGTCCACGCGCTCGACCTCGCCCAGTTCCAGGCGTGCCAGCTGGGCCGGCAGCGACTGCAGCTGTGGCCACAGCGCAATCACCGCAGCACGGTCGAGCACCCCGCGCAGGCGCAGGGTGTCGCCTTCCAGCAGCGCCAGTGCGTTACTTGCCATTGCCCGCGGGTCCGGCCTGCATGCTGCCGCTATGCAGCTCGGTGGCCACCTGCTTGATGCCCTTCTGACGCAGCGGGGTGTCGAACTGGTTGCGGAAGGTCTGCACGTAGGAGATGCCTTCGATGTTGACGTCGAAGATCTTCCACTGGCCGTTCACGTTGCGCATCCAGTACTCGACCGGGGTCGGCTCGTTGCCGGCGCGCACCAGCTCGGTGCTCACGCGCACGCCGCGGTTGCCCGGCAGCGGGCTCTCGCCCTTCAGGCGGAAGCTCGGCTTGCCCTGGATGTTGAGCAGGGTCGAGCCGTAGCGCTGCATCAGGCTGTCGGCCATGGCATCGGCGAACAGCTTGATGTCGGCGTCGGAGGCACCGCGGGCGTGCGGGCCCAGCACCAGGCGCGCGGCATAGTCGCGGTCGAAGGTACGGGTCAGCTCGCTGTCGATGTAGCTGCGCAGGCTGGCCGGGTTGCTGGTGAACTCGCTCTTGCGCTGCTGCAGCGTGGACAGGATGCGGCTGCTGGCATCGATCACCACCTTGCCGGCCTGGCCCTGCGTCGCGGCAGCGGCGGGAGCGGCGGCCTGTGCCTGGGCGAGGAACGGAGTGGCCGCCAGCAGCGCCGAGGCGAGCAGGGCCGGGATCAGTTTTATCTTCATGGTTGCGGTTCCGTTGCAGGCGCCTGCGCGCCATCGTTGGGCTTCTGAGCAGCGCCGCCACCGGCACCGCCACTGAACATGTACTTGCCGACCAGCTGGATCAGATCCACTGCCGGCTGGGTGAAGACGATCTCGTCGCCGGCCTTCAGCACGTCCGGATCACCGCCCGGCTGCAGACCGATATAGCTCTCGCCGAGCAAACCACTGGTGAAGATGCCGGCCGAGGTGTCTGCCGGCAGGTCCTTGACCTTGCTGTCCATGCGCAGGGTCACGATCGATTCGAACTTCACCGGGTCCAGGTCGATGGAGGCGACCTGACCGACGGTGACGCCGCCGATCTTCACCGGCGCCTGCTTGCGCAGCTGACCGACCTGGGAGAAGCGCGCTTTCAGGTCATAGCCTTCACTGCCCCAGCTCCAGCGCTGGTTGGTCGAGGCCACGGCCAGCACCATCAGCGAGGCCAGGGCCAGCAGCAGGAAAGCGCCGACGGAGAATTCGAGTCTGGGACCGCGGATGGCCATGTGGATTACCTGATCGAGTCGTTGTGGCCGCGCGCGCCTGCGCACCGCCGGTGGAGGGGTTAGGTGAACAACATTGCCGACAGCACGAAGTTGAACATCAGTACCAGCAGCGAGGCGTTGACCACCGCACGGGTGGTCGCCACCGAAGTGCCTTCAATGGTCGGCTCGGCATGGAAACCTACGTAGGCGGCGACCAGCGCGGCAGTGCCGCCGAAGATCGCCGACTTCAGCATTGCCACGCCGAAGTCGTCCCAGAAGTCCACGCTGTTGCGCAGCGCCGACCAGAACACGCCGTTGTCCAGGCCCAGCACGTGCACGGCTTCGAAATAGCTGGCGCTGATCGCCAGCGAACAGAAGATGCCGGTCAGCAACGGCACGGTCAGCACCGCCGCCCAGAAACGTGGCGCCACCGCCTTGGCCACCGGGTCGATCGCCATCAGCTCCAGCGCCTTGATCTGGTCGGTGGCACGCATCAGGCCCAGTTCGGCGGCGATCGAACTGCCGGCGCGGCCGATGAACAGCAGCGCGGTCAGCACCGGCGCCAGCTCGCGGTACAGCGACAGGCCGAGGAGGGTCGACAGCGCGTCGGCCGCACCGAAGGTGGTCAGCGTGCGGTAGCCCTGCAGGGTCAGCACCAGGCCGACGAAGGCACCGCCGACGGCGATGATCGGCAGCGAGCGCGCGCCGATCTTGTAGATCTCGCGGGTCAGCTCGGCCAGGAAGTCACGCGTGGGCAGCGAACCGCGCAGCACGGTCAGCGAGAACAGGCCGGCGCGGCCAAGCGAGCGGGTGGCTTGGACGAACGGCATCAGGCAACCCTCGCGCGTGGTGCGGCATCGAACGGAATCGGGCCATCGGGCTGGCCGTGCAGGAACTGCCGCAACAGCGGGTCCTGGCTGGACTGCAGTGCCTCGGGCGTGCCCTGGAATACGATGCCGCCATTGGCGATCGCGATCACCTGGTCGCAGATCGGCAGGGTCTCGTGCACGTGGTGGCTGACGATGATGCTGGTCAGGCCCAGGCTGTGGTTGAGGCGCTGGATCAGGCTCATGATCACGCCCGAGGCGATCGGGTCCAGCCCGGTCAGCGGCTCGTCGTAGATCATCAGCGGCGGGTCCAGCGCCAGTGCACGGGCCAGCGCCACGCGGCGCGCCATGCCACCGGACAGCTCGCGCGGCCAGGCATCGGCGGCGGCCAGCAGGCCCACCGCATGCAGCTTCATCTGCACCAGGCGGCGCAGCACGGCGGTGGGCAGGCGGGTGTGCGTGCGCAGCGGCAGGGCGACGTTCTCGGCCACGGTGAGGTCAGTCAGCAGGCCGTTGCCCTGCAGCAGCACGCCCACGCTCTTGCGCATTTCCAGCAGCGCGCCGCTGTCATGCGGGATCGGCTTGCCGAACAGGGTGACCTCGCCGGCGACCGGGCGCAGTTCGCCGGTCAGCGCCGCCAGCAGGGTCGACTTGCCGCTGCCGGACGGACCTAGCACAGCGGTGATGCTGCCCTTGGGCACCTGCAGCGACACGTCGCGCAGAATCGTGCGCCCGCTCCGGTCGATGCGGACGTTGGATAACTGCACCAGACTGGAGGCGGAAGCCGACATGGGCACCATTAACGTTTTTTAGACATCGAAGGATCGGGCCCGCCGGCTGAACATAAGCAGACTGGACGGTCCAGTATTGTTGCACGGCAAGGCCTCGCGTAGGCCGGGACAATCGGCCGGAAGCCCGGAACAATCCGTACCGGCGATGGGTTGACCATTGAATACTGCCTGCCGTCCTGCACACTGTGCATGATGAGTGACCCAGGCAGCGATTTCCGCCTCTACCATTCCAACTCCTTGGACGTGCTGGCCGCGCTGCTGGCACGCAACGTGCGTGCGCCGGTTTCGGGCCAGCCGCTGCTGGCGCCGGAAGTGGTGCTGATCCCGCAGGTGGCGATGCGGCGCTGGCTGCAAGCGACACTGGCCGCGGAGTTCGGCGTCGCCGCCAACCTCGAATTCCTGACTCCAGGCGAGTTCGTGGCCCGGGCGCTGAAGGCCAACGTCAGCGGTGAGCAGGACGATCTGGACGCGGCCGGCCTGCACTGGAAGCTGTATCAGGCACTGCGCGATCCGGCGTTGCTGGCGCAGCCGCCGATGCGCGCGCTGCAGTCCTATCTTGCCGGCGATGATGCTTTGAAGCCGTGGGCGCTGGCCGGCGAGCTGGCTTCGGTGTTCGAGAAGTACCAGGCCTGGCGGCGCGACTGGCTGCTGCGCTGGGCGGCCGGCGCCGATCCGGCCGACCCACAGGCGATCCTGTGGCGCACCATCACCCATGGCCACGATTACCGCGCCCGCCGCATCCAGGAGTACCTGGACCGCTTCGAAGGCGCCGGTCAGCCGCTGCCGCAGGGCTTGCCGCCGCGCATGTCTGCGTTCGCGACGCTCAACATCTCGCCCGACGTGCTGCGGGTGATGGCCACCCAGGCGCGGGTAGGCGAGCTGCATTTCTATATGCCTACCCCGGTGCAGTCGTACTGGGGCGACCTGCAGACGCTGGCCGAGCGCCTGCGCAGCGGCGCGCCCGATCCCTTCGGTGAAGCGGCCGGCGAGAACCGCCTGCTGGAAGCCTGGGGTGCGGCCGGCCGCGATTTCATGGCGGTGCTGGGCAGTTACGAGGTGGTGCACCCGGCCGGCGAGATCGCCGCCTATTCCGATCCGGAGGAGGACACCCGGCCGACGCTGGACGAAGGCGGCCTGTCCGACAGCCTGCTGCATCGCCTGCAGCGTGACCTGTTCCACCGCCGCGCATTGCCCTCGGGTGAGGTGCGCGAGGCTCTGCGCAGCGACGATCCCAGCTTGCAGGTGCATGCCTGCCATACCCGCCTGCGCGAGCTGCAGGTACTGCACGACCAGCTGCGCAGCCTGCTGCAGGACCCGCGCTTCGACCCGCCGCTGCAGGCGCGCGAGATCGCGGTGCTGGCGCCGGACATCGATCCCTATGTGCCGTACCTGGAAGCGGTGTTCGGCGGTCGTGGCGGCGAGGAGGAGCACATTCCGTATGCGCTGGCCGACAGCAGTCCACTGGCAGGCGAGCCGTTGGCCGATGTGTTCGTGCATCTGCTGGGCCTGCCAGTCTCGCGCTTTGGCTTGAACGAAGTGCTGGACCTGCTGGCCAGCGCGCCGCTGGCCGAAGCGGCCGGGCTGGAAGCGGTGGATTTCGACCGCCTGCATGGCTGGCTGCAGCAGGCCGGCGCACGTTGGGGCCTGGACGCGAAACACCGCAACCAGCACCAGGCACCGGCCGACGACGCCTACACCTGGCAGTTCGCCCTGGATCGCCTGGTACTCGGTCATGCCACCGGTAGCGAGGCCGACCTGGCCGGCGTGGCGCCGTGGATCGAACTGGAAGGCGGCGCGCTGGACGCGCTGGACCGGCTGCTGCGCCTGCTGCGCGTGCTGGCCATCTACCAGCGCCGCCTGGGCGAACTGCTGACCCCGGCGCAGTGGCGACAGCGCCTGCTGTCGCTGCTGGATGCACTGCTACCGAACACGCCCACCTCGCCCAACAGCCAGCGCGCGCTGGAGCGGCTGCGCAAGCTGCTCAACCAGTTTGCCGACGATGCCGCCAAGGCCGGTTTCGAAGACGGCGTGCCGCCGGAGGTGGTGCGTTCGCACTTCGCAGGCGCGCTGGGCGAGGCCGATACGCGCGCACCGCTGCTGACCGGTGGCATCAGCTTCGGCCGCATGGTGCCGATGCGCCTGCTGCCGTTCCGGGTGATCTGCGTGCTCGGTCTCAATGATGGCGATTTCCCGCGCCGCGACCCGGCGGCCGGTCTCAACCAGCTCACCGCCGAGCTGGACACGCCGCGCCGCCGTCCAGGCGACCGCTCCACCCGCGAGGATGATCGCTTCCTGTTCCTGCAGCTGTTTGCCGCCGCGCAGGAGGTGTTCTATCTCAGCTATCTCGGCGCCGATCCGCGCGATGGCAGCGTGCGCGAACCGTCGGTGCTGGTCAGCGAACTGATCGATGCCGCCGCCGCGTATCACCTCGATCCGCCTGCGGCGGTCCGCGACTTCACCGTGCGACATGCCTTGCAGCCGTTCTCACCGGCGGCGTTCGGTGATGGCGATCCACGTCGCTTCAGCTATCGCCGCCAATGGCATCCGGCCGCCGGTCGTCTCACCGGCCAGCGCGGCGGCCTGCAGCCGTGGTTCGATGCTTCGTTGCCGCCGCCGCTCGACGATGCGGTGGAAGACGAAGTCGCGCTCGATACCCTGCGCCGCTTCCTGTGCGACCCGGCCGGGCAGTTCCTCGCACAGTCGCTGGGCCTGCGCCTGGCCGACGACGTCGAGGAAGTCGATGACCTGGAACCGCTGGTGCTGTCCTCGCGCGGGCCGGAAAAGCGCAGCGTGCAGGCCGCGGTGGTACGTGCCACGCTCAGCGGCGATACCGAGCCGTTGTACCCGCGGCTGCGCGCGCGCGGCCTGCTGCCGTCCGGCCCATTGGGCGAGCGCCAGTTCGAGGTGGAACAATTGAAGACCGGCCCGTATGCCAGTGCGTTGCTGGGCTGGATGCAGGGCGAACCGCTGGAAAGCCGTCGCTACGAAGTGGAGATTGATGGCGTGCGCCTGCATGGCCGCGTCGCCGATCGGCATCCCGAAGGGCTGGTGCGCCTGCGTGCCGGCACACTCAATGGCAATGCAGTGATCCGCCACGGCCTGGACTGGCTGCTGGCGAACGCTGCGGGCGATGCGCTGCCGCTTGTGCAGTTCCATGATGGCGGCGACGCCGGTCCCGGCCCGCATGTACTGCCGGCACTGAGCGTTCCCGCTGCACGTGCGGCGCTGCGTGCGCTGCTGCAGCTGCGCCAGCGTGGCCTGCGCGAGCCGCTGCGCTTTGCCCCGTACACCGGCTGGGTGCTGTACAACGCGCCGGCAGAAAAGCAGCGCAGCGAAGGCTGGAAGCAGTGGCACGGCAGCGACCGCACCTGGGGTGAATCCAGCAGCGACGCCTGGCAGCTGCTGCTGCGGGGTGCCGACCCGTTCGCTACCGATGCCAGCTACGCCGACCTGCTGCGCAACAGCCAGGTGGTCTTCAGCGCGGTGCGCGAAGGCCGCGCTCTCGGCACCGAAGCACGCCAGGAGGGCAGCGCATGAACACCGCCATCACCGAAGACGGCAGCGAATCCCTCAGCCGCGATCCCTATCTGGCGCTGCCGCTGGAGGGCATCCGGCTGATCGAAGCCAGCGCCGGCACCGGCAAGACCTTCACCCTGGCCACGTTGTTCACCCGCCTGGTGGTGGAGCAGGGCCTGCGCATCGGCCAGATCCTGGCGGTGACCTTCACCGATGCCGCCACCCAGGAACTGCGCAAGCGCATCCGCGAGCGCCTGGCGCTGGCCGCGCGCCTGGTCGACCTGGAGCCGGCCGACGGTGAAGCACCGGATGTGCGATTGACCCGCGACGTGCTGCAGCGCCATCTGCACGGTGGCACCGAGAGCGCCGCTGCGCTGAAACGCCGCCTGCAGGTGGCCGCCGATGAGATCGACCTGGCGTCCATCTTCACCATCCACGGCTTCTGCACCCGGGTGCTGCGCGAGCATGCGCTGGAAAGCGGCCACACCTTTGATCCGCCGGAACTGCTGGCCAGCGATCGTGAGTTGCTGGAGGAGCTGGCCGCTGATCTGTGGCGCGTGCATGCCAACGACCCGGCCACGCTGGAACCGCTGACCTGGCTGTGGTCCACCCCGGACGCGCTGGCCGCCGATCTGCGCGCGCTGCTCGGCACGCCGCCGTTGCATCCGTTGCCGCAGACGGTGGCGCTGGCCGACCCACACCCGGCATTGCAGCGCGCGGCGGAAGCACTCTCGGCAAGCGTGCGCGAGCATGGCGAGCAGTTCTTCATCGACCTCTGCGATGCCGTCGACAACAAGTGGATCAACGGCGTGTCCTACAAGCTCGGCTGGCTGCACCCGCTGAGCCGGCAGTTGCTGGCCTGGGCCGAGCGCGGCGAACCGCGCGAGCTGCTGGCCAGCGAACGCCTGCCGGCACTGTTGCCGGAGGTGCTGGCCGACAAGACCAACAAGAAATTCCTGGATCGCACGCCGTCCTCGCCATTGCAGGCGCCGTTGTCGCGCTATGTCGCGCTGCTGGCCGAACGCGATGCCTGGTTGCGTGGTACCGCGCTGAATTTCCTGCACACGCTTCGCGCCGAAGCCACGCAGCGCCTGCAGGCGCTGAAGCGTACACGCCGGGTACAGACCTACGACGATCTGATCGATGGCGTAGCGCTCGCCCTGGAAGGCCCGCAGCGACTGACGCTGGTCAGGCAGCTGCGCGCGCAGTACCGCATCGCGCTGGTCGATGAGTTCCAGGATACCGACGACCGCCAGTGGGGCATCTTCCACACCGTGTTCGGTGATTCGCCGGAGGTGCGCGAGCTGGGCCTGGCGCCGGCGCTGTTCCTGATCGGTGACCCCAAGCAGGCGATCTACGGTTTCCGCGGCGGTGATATCCACACCTACCTGAAGGCCAAGCAGGTGGCGCAGCAGGCGCCGGTGCTGGACCAGAACTTCCGCTCGCGACCGTCTGTGCTGCGCGCGTTGCAGACGCTGTATGACAACGGTGGCGAAGACGCCTTCCTCGAACGCGACATCCAGTTCGAGCCGGTGCGGCCCGGTGGCGTGCGTAGCGATGCGGACTACCTGCGCGACGGCCAGGCCGCCAAGGCACTCACCCTGCGCGTGCTGCGCAGTGGCGGCGACAAGGCAATGAGCGCCGATGCCTCGCGCGATGCAGCGACCCAGGCCTGCGTGGCCGCGATTCACCAGATCCTGGTCGAGGCGCGTGCGGGCAATGCCGTGTTGCGTGGGCGCCCGGTGCAACCCGGTGATATCGCGGTGCTGGTGCGCTCGCATCGGGAGGCCACCCTGGTACAGCGCGCGCTGGCCGCGGTGGGCATTCCGGCAGTGGCAGCCGGCAAGCAGAGCCTGTTCTCCACCCCGGAAGCGCGTGACCTCCGTGCGCTGCTGTTGGCACTGTTGCAACCGGCCGACGAAGGCCGCCTGCGTGCAGCGCTGGCCACGGTACTGCTCGGCCAGCGCGCAAGTGCGATCGCCGCGATGGAGCGCGAGGGCGACCTGCAACGCGGGTTCCAGGCGCAGCTGCTGCACTGGCGCGAGCGCTGGCAGCGCGGTGGGCCGTTCGCGGTGATCGCCGATGTCTGTGCCGCGCAGGGCGAACGCCTGCTGGCGCTGATTGACGGCGAGCGCCGCCTGACCAACTACCTGCAGCTGGGCGAACTGCTGCAGGAAGCTTCGGCGCAGGCGTTGGGCATGCATGGCCTGCTGGACTGGCTGCAGGGGCAGATGGCCAGCGCCGACCAGGATGACGAGCAGCAGCTGCTGCGCCTGGAATCGGATGCGCGCCGCGTGCAGATCATGACCCTGCACAAGAGCAAGGGCCTGGAGTATCCGCTGGTGTTCCTGCCGTTCGTCGGGATCGACGGCGGTGCGCCGAACACCGCCTCGCACTGTACGGTGCATGTGGGCGGCCAGCGCCAGCTGCACTGGAAGCTGGGCAAGGACGAGGCCTGGGAAGCGGCCAGCAGCCAACGTGAGCACGAGCAGCGCGCCGAGGACGCGCGCCTGCTGTATGTGGGACTGACCCGCGCCGAGCATGCGCTGTGGATCGCCGTAGGTGATCTGGCCGGGCTCGGCAGGACACGTCTGGCGCCGCTGCTGGGTGACCTGCAGGCGCTGCGCGTGCACGCCGATGTGCACATCGATGACAGTGAGGCACCGACCGCGCTGCCGCAGTTGGCCGCCGAAGTGGAAGGTGATCTACCGGCGGTACGTGCACTGACCCGGCGCGTGCCGCACGACTGGTGGGTCTACAGCTTCACCCAGCTGGCCCATGCCGATGCTGGCGCTGGCGACGACATCGAAGCGGCGGCCACCGAACTGCCAGCACCGGCGGCTGATGAACCAGCCGGCCCGGAACTGCCGCTGGAACCGGCGCTGCCCGAACCCGCCGCTGCCGCCGAAGACAGCGCGCCGATCGATCCGCGCTTCATGGGCAGCCGTTTCGGCAACGTGCTGCACGAGGCGATGGAGAACGTCGACTTCGCCGCATGGGGTGACTGGCAGCCGGGCATGGAAGCCCCTGAGGGGCAGGCCGAGATACTGCGCAAGGCGCTGCACGACGAAGGCTATGCCGATGTCGACCTGGACGATGGCGTGGCCGTGCTGGTGCCGCTGGTCGGTCACACGCTCACCGCGCCGCTGCCCGAAGGCGGTGCGCTGCACAGCCTCGGCGAAGGTGAACGCCGCGCGGAAATCGACTTCCATTTCGCCATCGAGCCGACCACGGTGCCGGCGCTGCTGCAGGTGCTGCATGCGCATGGCGTTTCCAGTGGTCGTCGAGGCTTCGGCCAGCGCCGTCGGCTGGAAGGGCTGATGACCGGCATGATCGACCTGACCTACGTGCGCGACGGGCGCTGGTACGTGCTCGACTACAAGTCCAACCGCCTGCCGGGCTACAGCCCGGATCTGCTGGCCATTGCCATGCGCCACAGCGAGTACGACCTGCAGGCGCTGATCTACACCGTGGCCCTGCACCGCTGGCTGCGCTTCCGCTTGGGCGCGGCCTACGACTACGACCGTGACATGGGCGGCATCCGCTACCTGTTCTGCCGCGGCCTGGATGCCGCTGGCAACGGCGTGCATGTGGATCGTTTCCCGTTGGCGCTGGTCGATGCGCTGGACGCACTGTTCGCCGGTGGCGAACAGGCCCAGGCCGAACTGGCCGCGCGTGCCCGTGGAGCCAGCGCATGAGCCTGTTGAAGGAACTGCACCAGAAGGGCCAGCTGCGCACCCTCGACCATGCGTTGGCGACCAGCCTGATGCGGCTGCGCGACGACACGCCGGAAAGCGTGGCGCTGGCGGCGGCGCTGGCCTCGCTGGTGGTGTCGCAGGGCCACGCCGCGTTCGACCCTGCGCAACCACAGCGGTTGCTGGAAGGCGTGCCCGAGTGGCCTGCCGCGCAGGACTGGTTGGCACAGTTGTGTGCATCGCCGTGGGTAGCGACGCCGGAGCACGCCGAGGCCATCGCCGAGGATGCACCGCTGGTGCTGGAAAACGGCCTGCTCTACCTGCGCCGCTACCGCGAGTACGAGCGTCAGTTGGCGGCCGGTCTGCAGCGTATCGGCCGGCATCCGCTGCCGGCCCCGGACATGACGGCGTTGGCGCCGTTGTTCGCGCAGCTGTTCCCGCAGGCACTGGGCAGCGAGGATCACCAGGCACGCGCAGCGGGCGTGACCCTGCGCCATCCGCTGGCGCTGGTCACCGGCGGCCCCGGCACCGGTAAGACCACCACCATCGCCCGCCTGCTGCTGCTATTGGCAGCGCAGGCCCGTCACGCTGGCCAGCCGTTGCCCGAAGTGGCGCTGGCCGCGCCGACCGGGCGCGCCGCCGAGCGCATGGCCGAGAGCCTGCGCCTTGCCGTGCAGAGGCTGCAGGAGAACGGCGTGGACCCGGCGCTGTGCGCGGCATTGCCCAGTACCGGCACCACCCTGCATCGCCTGCTCGGCGTGATCCCGGATTCGCCGCGCTTCCGCCACCACGCCGACAACCCGTTGCCGGTGGACGTGGTGGTGGTCGACGAAGCCTCGATGATCGATCTGCCGATGATGGCCAAGCTGGTCGACGCGATCGCCAGCGGCACCCGGTTGATCCTGCTTGGCGACCCCGATCAGTTGCCCTCGGTCGAGGCCGGCGACGTGCTCAGCGCGATCCTGCGCGCCAGCGGTGATGGCATCGGCACCCGCGCCGACGATGCGCAGGCACTGCAGGGTCTGCTGCTTCCGGCTACGCTGCAACCACAGGCCACGCCGCGCGCCTTTGCAGGCCGTCGCGTGCAGCTGCAGCGAGGTTACCGGCAGAGCGACGCGCTGGACCTGGCACCGCTGGCCCATGCCGTGCGCGAGGGCGACAGCGGTACCGCGCTGCAGCTCCTGCGCAGTGGTGAACTGGCCGGCGTGCATTTCCACGAAGGCGAAGCCGATCCACTGCGCGGCCAGCGCGAGCACCTGCTGGGCCACTGGCGCGCGTTGGCCGACGCGGCCGATCCAGTGCTTGCCCTGCAGCAGGCCGGGCGCCTGCGCGTGCTGACCGCGCTGCGCGAGGGCCCGCAAGGTGCGCGCGGCCTCAACAGCCGCATCGAACAATTGCTGGCCGGCAACACCCCGGGCTACTTCCAGGGGCGCCTGCTGCTGGTCACCGAGAACAGCTACCGCCACCGCCTGTTCAACGGCGATATCGGCATCTGCCTGCGCGATGGCAGCGGCGCGATGGTGGCCTGGTTCCCGGGCGACACCGTTGAACAACCACGTGCCTTCCACCCGGCCGCACTGCCTGCGCACGAAAGCGCCTTCGCGATGACCGTGCACAAGGCACAGGGCTCGGAGTTCGATGAAGTGTGGCTGCAGCTGCCACGCCAGGACAGCCGCGTGCTGTCGCGCGAACTGGTCTACACCGGCCTGACCCGCGCCCGCCAGGTGCTGCATGTGGCGGGCAGCGCAGAGGTGCTGCAGGCCGCATTGAAACGCCACGCCAGCCGGTTGGGTGGCCTGGCTTGGCGCTTGGGTGCGGAAGACGTGATCGAAGCGCCATCGACACCGATCGAAGAACCGACGGTGCAGGGCCAGCTGTTCTGACCTCAGTCCTTCCAATTCCTCCAATCACAACGCGCACCCTCATCCACGCATGGCGTGGATCTACGTGTCGACCAAGGTCGACACCTACCAAGAGCAGGCCATGCCATCCAGACAGATTGTGGAGATCTGTCGAAGGCGGGGTGGGTCCGGTTGAGGGGGCGTGAGCCGCATGGATGCGGCGACCGAGCTTACAGGGACGTACTTGCAGCTTCCCCCGCAACCGGACCCACCCCGCCAACCCACGGAATGCAGGCTTTTGCCGTTGACGTTGACGTTGATTCGGCAGGTGCAGGGTGCCGCCCTGCCGCCCCCTTCATTCCGCGATCAACACCAGCCCATCCGGGAACACGATCGCCGCTTCATCAGCACTCACGTCGAAGAAGCCCACGCCGTGCTTCTCGGCCAGATCCTGCACGCGCCCATGCGCGCGCTCGGCCACCGAGTACGCGAAGGCGCCATAGATCACCTGCTGACCGATGCTGTACTCGGTCACCTCGGCACGGTCGTCATCGTCGTTGCTCAGCGGCCCGTTCAACGGCGGGAAGTCCTGCGCCATCTCCGCGAACCACGCCCGCAGCGCGGGGCTGCTGACTACCGGGTCGTCGTACTCGTGGCGTTCGTTCCACTGCGTTTGCTTTTCGAACCAGGCGATGAATGCCGTTGCCTCACGTGGGGCGGCACTGGCCTCGAACACCATCATGTCGTAACTCATTGAACCATCCTGCTGCCGTGGCGGAAGGCTGCCGGGCATCGCCCGGCGCCACCGATCATTATCAGGCTGATGCAGCGTCGGCGTCCGACCACCCCGGTGCCAGCGCCTTCGCCTCCGGGAACAGCGCGAAGCGCAGGCCGATCAGGCCCATCAGCGCCTCGTCGCGGGCCTTGCAGGCGGCCACGCTGCCGACCCGTCCCAGCGAGGTATCCAGCCGCTCGCGCAACGCGTCGGCTGCCACGATCGGCTTGCGCGCAGCGATCTGCCGGCGGTAGTGCACGGCGACCTCTTCCAGGATGTGCTCGACCGCTTCGCGGCTGCGCTCGGGCAGTTCCAGCCGGGCGCGGCGCAACTGCAGGATGTTCAGGCCGATGCGCGCTTCATTGAGCATGTCCACCGAGGCGATGTCGCTGCCCTCCGGCGTTGCTGCCAGGCGCGGCGCGAGCAGGCCCAGCAGGTCCAGCATGCGTGCGGCGAAGCGCTGGCGGTCCTGCTGGCCACGGCCTTCGGCGGCTTCGGCCAGCGTGGTCCAGCCCTGCCGCACCAGCCGGCGCGCGGTCCACTCGGCGCCCACCGAACGGAACAGGCGGGTCATCACCACCGCAAAGCCAATGCCGATGAACATCGCGATGGACGAGTTGAGGAAGGTCTGGATGTTGGCGCTGTAGGTGTTCTGCAGGCTCAGCAGCGCCGCCAGGTTCACTGTCAGCGGTAGTGCGAACAGCGCGCTCTTGGGGTGATGCAGCATCAGCCCCAGCGGCAGGAACGCCACCGCCAGCACCAGCGCCAGCAGGCCGAAGTCGTGCACGGCCGGGAACACGCCGAACAGATACACGCCGGCCACCACCGAGGCGACCATCGCCCATACCAGGAACGACACCATGCTCGGTGCCGGATCGTCCTGCGCGGCGAAGAACGCGGCGGTCACCGCGGCCATCATCGCGCCGTTGCCACCGCCCTCCCAACCCAGCGCGATCCACAGCACGCAGTAGCTCATCAGTGCCACGCCGGCACTGAGCGCGGAGAACAGCGCCATGCCGTAGTCGACGTGCTTGTCGGCGGCCACGCGTTCGGTGCGGATGCGGTAGTGCGCGCGGTCCAGCGGCGCGGTGCCGTGGTCAATCGCGTGCTGCAGGGTGCGGCAGTCCTGCCACAGGTCCACCAGTTCCTCCAGGCGCAGCAGCAGGCTGGCCAGCTGCAGGTGCTGCAGGTCGCGGTCCACCTGCGGCTTCAGCGCGCTGATGCGTGCGCGCAGGCGGGCGTACTCACTGGCGTTGGTGGGCCCGTCCAGCCAGTCATGGATGTCGTCGATCAGCTCCGGCAGGCCTTCCGGCAGGGCCTGGCCATGGCTGCGCAGTGCGCTCAGGCGGTCGGCGATCGAGGACAGCACCGGCAACAGCAGCAGCATGCGCTCGCGCAGCCGCTCCATCGACACCGCCGATCCGGCATGGCGCGGATCGTCACGGCGCAGGAACTCGATCAACGCCTCGAACTGCACCAGGTCGGCGGCCAGCCGGTTGCGCGGTGCATGCGCGCGGCCACGTTCAAGGATCTGCCGGCACCACTGCGCGGCGTCCTCCATCCAGTTGCCGATGCGGGCGCGCAGCATCGGGCGTACCGAGGCCGGGAACAGCAGCGAGGCGAACAGCACCGCCACCACCGTGCCGAGGATGATCTCCTCGCTGCGTGCCACCACCGTGTCGAAGATGGTCTCCGGCGAGGTCACCGCCGGAAAGCCGATGAAGGCGGTGGTGTAGCCGGCCAGCAGGAAGGCATAGCCGCGCGGGCCACGGTTGAGCAGGGCCATGAACAGGCAGCCGGCCAGCCAGATCGACATCGCCGCGCTCAGCACCAGCGGTGTTTCCACCAGCGCCGGCAGCACCAGCAGGGTGGCCAGGCCAGCCACCAGGGTGCCGACGATGCGGTACACGCCCTTGGCACGTGTCGGGCCCAGCAGTGGTTGGCTGACGATGTACACCGTGCCCATCGCCCAGTACGGGCGCGACAGGTTGCCGGCCATGGCGATGTACAGCGCGGCCACCGCGGCCAGGTAGGTCTTGATCGAGAACAGCCAGGCCTGGCGGTCGGTCAGCGCGTTCATGGCTTACTTCGCTGCGGTCGAGGCGTTGGGCGCGGCGGCGCTGGCCCGCCAGCCGCCACCCAGCACCAGGAACAGGTGGATCTGGTCGCGCGAAACCTGCGCTTCGGCAGCCGCCAGGGTGGCATCGCTGGTGGCCAGGCTGCGGTCGGCATCCAGGCTGGACAGGTACGGCGTACGGCCACCCTGGTACAGCCGGCGGTTCTGCTCGGCGGCCAGCGCGGCCTGCTCCTGCGCGATGCGCAGTGACTGCAGCCGGCGCAGGTCCTGTGCATAGCGGTCCAGCGCGGTCTGGGTCTCACGCAGCGCCTGCAGCACGGTGTGGTCGAACTCGGCCAGGGCCGCATCGGCCCCGGCTTCGGCGGCGTGGATGCGCGCGTGCGTGCCTGACGACGGCAGCGTCCACGAGATCAGCGGGCCGATCGACCATTGCTGGGTCATCGGCGTGCCGAAGTCCTCCAGCAGGCCGGCGGCACCGAGCGAGGCACCCAGGCGGATGTCGGGGTACAGCTCGGCGGTGGCCACACCAATCCGCGCGGTGGCCGAGGCCAGCTTGCGCTCGGCCTGGCGCACGTCCGGGCGGCGCTGCAGCAGCGCGCGGCCATCACCAACCGGCAACGGCTGCGCCAGGCCGGGGGCGTGCGCACAGTCGATCACGCCGGCCGGCAGCTGGCCCGGGGTCTTCCCGAGCAGGGCGGCCAGCGAATAGGCGGCCGCCGAGCGCTGCGCATGCAGCGGCGGCAGTGCAGCCTCCAGCAGCGCCACCTGGGCGTTGGCGCGGGCCAGTTCCGGCGGCGTGCCACGGCCCGCCGCGATCAGGCGCTCGGTGACCGTGCGGCTGCGCTGCTGCAGCTGCAGCGAATGCTCGGCCACGTGCAGTTCGTGGTTGGCGTGGCAGATCTCCAGGTAGCTGTCGGCCACCTGCGCCACCACGCTGACCTGGGCCAGGTCGCGCGCAGCAGCGACCGACTGCTCGTCGGCACGCGCTGCTTCGGCGCCGCGCTTGAGCTTGCCGAACAGGTCGAACTGGTAGCTGACCGCGAACTTGCCATCGGCCAGGTTGATCACCGGCAGCTCGTGCTCCTGCAGGAACGATTCGGCCGACAGCTGCGCGCGGCTGACGCCGGCCTCGGCCTCGTACTCGAAGCCACCGGCGTCCAGCGCCTGTTCGTACACCGCCGCGGCACGACGCAGATGTGCATCGGCGGCCTTGAGCTCGACGTTGTCACGCAGCGCCTGGGTGATCAGGCCGTCCAGCACCGGGTCGTTGTACAGCGACCACCAGCGGTCGGGCAGCGCCTGGTTGGCGGCCACCTGCGGGTTCTTGGTATCGATGAAGGCCGCATTGGCCTCCGGCCGCTTGAACGCCGAGCCTTCCGGCAGGGCGTAATCCGGGCCGACGGTCCTGCACGCGGCCAGGCTGGCCAGCGCGACGATCAGGCCGAGACGGGGCAGTGCAGCGTTCACAGGACCGCCTGTGTCGGCGCGGTGCCGGCCTTGTCGTTGTGCGGATGGCGGCCGGTGTCCACGGTCACCGTGGCGGTGCGGCCGGCGATCAGTTCCACGCCCTTGGGTACTTCGTCGATGGCGATGCGCACCGGAATGCGCTGTGCCAGCCGCACCCAGTCGAAGGCCGGGGTCACGTTCGGCAGCAGGGTGCTGCCGTTGCTGCGGTAGCGGTCTTCGATGCCGGCGGCGATGCTCTCGACATGGCCGCGCAGCGGTGCCGATTCGCCCATCAGGCGGATGTCCACACGCTGTCCCGGGGCGACGCCGCGCAGGCGGGTTTCCTCGAAATAGCCATCGACGCGGAACGAGCCGGTATCCAGCAGTGCCAGCACCGGCTTGCCGGCCACCACGTAGTCGCCTACGCGCAGGGTGCGGTCGTTGACCCGGCCATCGGCCGGTGCGCGCACCTCGGTACGCCCCAGGTTGAGCTCGGCCAGGTCGACCGCCGCCTGTGCGGTGGCCAGCGCAGCCTGTGCGGCCTGCAGCTTGGCGCGGCGCACTTCGGCGTCCTCGGCGGCGACCAGGTCCTGCAGGCTGCGGTCACGGCCGATCTCGCGGCGCAGCTGCGCCACCGATGCCTGGCGCTCGGCCAGGCTGGCGCGGGCCTGCTCCAGCGCGATGCGGTAGCGGGCGCGGTCGACCACGAACAGCAGGTCACCCTTCTTCACCGCCTGGTTGTCGGCCACCTGCACCGTTTCCACCAGCCCGGACACGTCCGGCGCCACCTGCACCACGTCGGCGCCGACATGGGCGTCGCGGGTCCACGGCTCATCCATGTAATAGACCCACAGCTGGCGTAGTACCAGCAGGGCGACGATCACGGCTGCGCTGGTGAGCAGCACCGGCAGGGTCTTCTTCACGATCTTGTTCACGATTGCATCCAACGCAGGAGGTGGAACAGCAGGCCAAGCACGATCCCGTACAGCGCCAGGTTGAACAGCGCCGGGTGCCATACATGGCGATAGGCGCCGGCACGCTGCAGCAGCGCGTGCAGGCCGCTGTTGACCAGATAGGCCAACAACATCAACCCGAGCAGGGTCGGGACGAACACTCCGTGGAGACTGAATTCACCGGGCATCGGTAGGGGCGGGGGCGAGGTGGGGGAGGGGAGGAACAACGAAACAACAGCAACGGGTAAAAGCCGCTGGCGTGTGCACGGCAGCGGCGGTATTCGGGGGCAGCGGTCTTACGTGATGCGGTCGGCGGCCTCGGCCAGCAGGCGCCATGCCTTCAGCACGGCATGCAGCTCATCCATGGAAAGCTCGCCGAACACGTCCTGGCGCAGGCCGATCAACTGGTCCTCCAGCTCGCTGACCAGCGCATGGCCCGCGTCGGTCAGCCACAGCAGGTTGGCGCGGCGGTCGCTGGCGTCGCTCTCGCGGCGGACCAGGTCGCTGGCACACAGCTTGTCCAGCAGGCGTACCAGGGAGGGACCTTCCATGCCCAGCTGCTGCGCCAGCGCCACCTGACGGATGCCACCGCCCGAGCGGCCGATCATCAGCAGCGGCATGGTGCAGGCGGTGGAGATGCCATAGCTGCCGAGCCGGCTGTCGGCCAGGCGCTGCCACTGCCGCCCTGCGTACAGCAGGCCGGAGCTGAGCTGCATCTGCAGCACGGTGCGCTCGTCGAGGGGTCGGTCCATAAGAGATAGATAGGATACTACTAATTTCATTCCTATCAATAGGTTTTTATGAATGGGCGGGGTGTAGTGAGGAAAGCGTTGCGCCTG